>NZ_JBVHLW010000004.1:0-14923 GCF_055558795.1 Streptomyces sp. NPDC025618
ACCCTGAAGCGGATACGTCCCGCACGTGCCCTCCGGTGGGAGGGGGTGGGGCTGGAGGGTGGGGTTCTGGAACGCGGTGCGAATTCGGGGCACTCAATGCGTATGACCCGCAGCGCACCGCGTTCCAGGTCCTCAGCCCGGAAGGCCCACCCCCGGCACCCACCACAACCACAGCCCGGCCGGCGATTGACGCCACCCGAACCCCAGCCACAGACAACCCGCACCAGACAACGGCGAGCGAGCGACCCCACTTATCCACAGTCACCCATTCGGGTAAGCCAACCCTCGTAGACTTCAAAAATGGCCGCTCCCACTGAGACCGCTCGTCCCTCCGACCCCGCCAACCCCAGCGACGCCCTGCGCTGCCTTCAGCGCGTCTTCGGCTATGACGCGTTCCGAGGCGACCAGGAAGAGATCATCGAGCACGTCGTCGCAGGTGGGGACAGTCTCGTGCTCATGCCCACCGGTGGCGGCAAGTCGCTCTGCTATCAGATCCCGGCGCTCGTGCGGCCGGGTGTGGGGGTGGTGATCTCGCCACTGATCGCGCTCATGCAGGACCAGGTCGACGCGCTGCGCGCGCTCGGGGTCCGGGCGGGGTTCCTGAATTCCACGCAGGATCTCGACGAGCGGCGGACGGTCGAGGCGGAGTTCCTGGCGGGCGAGATCGACCTGCTCTATCTGGCGCCGGAGCGGCTGCGGGTCGAGGCCACGCTGCGGCTGCTGGACCGAGGCAAGATCTCCCTCTTCGCCATCGACGAGGCGCACTGTGTGGCGCAGTGGGGCCACGACTTCCGGCCGGACTATCTGGCGCTGTCCCAGCTCCACGAGCGCTGGCCGGACGTGCCGCGCATCGCGCTGACGGCGACCGCCACGGAGGCCACGCACGCGGAGATCGCGGGGCGGCTGAATCTCCAGGACGCCCGGCACTTCGTGGCGAGCTTCGACCGGCCGAACATCCAGTACCGCATCGTCGCGAAGGACGACCCCAAGCGCCAGCTGCTGGAGCTGCTGCGCACCGAGCACCAGGGCGACGCGGGCGTGGTCTACTGCCTGTCCCGCAGGGGCGTGGAGGACACGGCGGCCTTCCTCGTGCAGAACGGCATCGACGCCCTGCCGTACCACGCGGGTCTCGACGCGCGGGTCCGCGCCGCGAACCAGGCGCGCTTCCTCCGCGAGGACGGCGTGGTCATGGTGGCCACGATCGCGTTCGGCATGGGCATCGACAAGCCGGACGTACGCTTCGTCGCCCACCTCGACCTGCCGAAGTCCGTCGAGGGGTATTACCAGGAGACCGGCCGCGCCGGGCGCGACGGCCTGCCGTCCACGGCCTGGCTGGCGTACGGGCTGCAGGACGTCGTCCAGCAGCGCAAGATGATCGACGGTTCCGAGGGCGACGACGCCCACCGCCGCCGGCTCGGCGCGCACCTCGACGCGATGCTGGCCCTGTGCGAGACGGTGGAGTGCCGCCGGGTCCAACTGCTGGCGTATTTCGGCCAGCAGAGCAGCCCTTGCGGCAACTGCGACACGTGCCTGACGCCCGCCGAGACGTGGGACGGCACCATCGCCGCCCAGAAGTTCCTCTCCGCGGTGCTGCGGCTGGCCCGGGAGCGGCGGCAGAAATTCGGCGCGGGGCAGATCATCGACATCCTGCTGGGCAAGAAGACCGCGAAGGTCATCCAGCACGACCACGACGGCCTGACGGTCTTCGGCATCGGCACCGAGCTGAGCGTCGCGGAGTGGCGGGGCGTGGTCCGCCAGCTGCTGGCGCAGGGGCTGCTGGCCGTCGAGGGCGACTTCGGCACGCTGGTCCTCACCGACGCGAGCGCGGAGGTGCTGGGCAGGCAGCGCGAGGTGCGACTGCGCCGCGAGCCGGTCCGCACCGCGAAGAGTGCCTCGCGCTCTTCCTCCGGTACGGGCAGGAAGAGCGTGCCCGTCGATCTTCCGGCGGAGCTGGTCCCGGTCTTCGAAGAGCTGCGCGCCTGGCGTGCGGCCACCGCGCGTGAGCAGGGCGTTCCCGCGTATGTGATCTTCCACGACGCGACGCTGCGGCAGATCGCGACGGCTTCGCCCACATCGCTGGAGGAGCTTTCGGGAATCAGCGGGGTGGGTGAGGGCAAGCTGGCGAAGTATGGTCAGCCGATCCTGGACCTGCTGGGGGCTTTGCGGGCGGCGGCGGAGTAGCCGGGGGCTCCGCCGTTGCCTTGTGCGGGTTTCGTTGCCGCCTGCGGCGGGAGCGCCGTTGCCTTGTGCGGGTCCACTGCCGCCTGCGGCGGGAGCGCCGCTGCCTTGTGCGGGTCCACTGCCGCCTGCGGCGGGAGCGCCGTTGCCTTGTGCGGGTCCACTGCCGCCTGCGGCGGGAGCGCCGTTGCCTTGTGCGGGTGCGTTGCCGCCTGCGGCGGGAGCGCCCTTCGGGCGCGGCCTCAATCGCCGGCCGGGCTTGGGTTGTGGTGGGTGCCGGGGGTGGGACTTCCGGGCTGAGGACCTGGAACGCGGTGCGGGCACCGTTTCTCGTATGGAGTGCCCCAAATTCGCACCGCGTTCCAGAACCCCACCCTCCAGCCCCACCCCCTCCCACCGGAGAGCACGTGCGGGACGCATCCGCTTCAGGGTTCCCAATCAGCCCGTCCGGCGCTTGAGGACAACGCGCGAAGCGCGTTGCGGGGTCTGGGGGCTTGCCCCCAGTTTCGGGAAGGGGCGGGGCTGGGGAACAAACAGCCCGTGGGGGCACCTCCCAGCGTTAGCTGGGGGAGATTGAGGACGCGGCCGCAGGCCGCTCCCGCCGCAGGCGGCAACGAAACCCGCACGCCGGAGGCTGAGGCACGCGCCCAACCAGGGGCCCGGGGGCAACCCCGGATAAGAACCCCCTACCCCGCCACCCCCCGAGGCGAAATGCGCCGCTGCGCCGCAAGCACCGCAGCCCCGAACCGCCCATCCGGCCGCAACGCGAACTCCCTCGCGCACGCCTCCGTGAATTTGAGGACGTGTTCGTCGCCGTGAGCCACCGCCCGGGCGATGAGTTCGTCGAAGGGCGGGACATCCGCCTCCGCCGCGTCCCGGGCCACGGTCGCCTCGGCGCCGCGGTCGCCCGTGAACGCGAGCAGCAGCGCGGTGTGGACGTGCCAGAGGGCGGCGAGTGAGGGCTCGTGGAGCTCGTCGGGCAGGTGGGGCAGTACGAGGCGTACGGCGGCGGGCGCGGTGACGCCGTGCACGAGGGGGACCTCGGGGAGCTCCGGATGGGCCAGGTAGACCCCGGCGAACTCGGTGGTCATCTCGCTGAGCAGCCACTGCGTGTGCGCGGGGGCGAGCGCGTCGAGGGCCTCGGCGTAGCCGGGGAAGGTGTCCACGACGGCCAGCCGCCGCGCGGCGACGCCCGGGACGAAGTCGCCGGTGTGCGGGGTGCGGGGCAGGGCGGCCACGGCCGCCGCGAGGTTCCGCGTGCCGCGCATCCGGACCTCGCCGGGCAGGTGGGCGAAGCGCGCCGCCCAGTAGGCCAGGCCCCGGGCCAGCTCGGTGAGCTGGCCCGGGGTGGGCCGCGGGGCGGCGGCCAGGGAGCGTACGGCGTGGGCGGTGCGGATCACGCCGTGGGTGAGGCCCGCGAGCAGTCCGGGCAGCAGCCGGGGCCACCAGCGGGTGAGCACCTCGCGCCAGGGGGCGGCGGCGAGTTCGCGGGCGAAGAGGACCTCCCAGTCACCGGCGCGGGAGAAGTCCCCGAGGGCCGGGCGCCAGGAGGCGGGGTCGGCCGGGTCGAGCGCGAAGCGCGGGGCGGGCACCTCGTGGTGGGGCATGACGGTGCGGTAGCCCTCGACCCACGCGGCGACCTCGTCGCCGTGGCCGAGCACGGCGAGTGCCTCCGCGCCCATGGGGCCGTGGTTGGCGAGGTCGCCCTGGGCCCCACGTTCGTAACCGAGGTCGTGCATGCGTTCCAGCGCGTCGTTGACCGCGTCCTGGTAGCCGATGGACGGCATGGTGGAGCCCCCTGTCCAGAAGTTCGGATTCCCGAATGGTTTGGATTTACGAAGCATCTACAATCGCAGTATGCCCCACGCCGCAGAACCCGGGAAACACCGGCTCCCCACCCCGGAGGAGACCGAGGCCATCGGCCTGGTGCCCCTGCTGGCGCCCTATATCCGCCAGGCCACCGCCGAGATGCCCGACGAGCTGCGCACGGTCTTCGAGACCCACAACCTCACCGCGCGGCACGGCGCCGTACTGCCGCAGCTGATCGCCGAACAGCCGCTGGCCGTGAGCGAGCTGGCGCAGCGGCTGCGGCTGTCGCTGTCGACCACCAGTGAGCTGGTGGGCGCACTCGACCGGGCCGGCCTGGTCGAGCGCCGCGAGGACCCCGCCAACCGGCGCCGCACGCTGGTCGCCGTCGCGGAGCACCGCCTGCCCGTGGTCGAGGCGTTCATCGCCACCCGCTCCCGGCCGCTGCTGCGCGCGCTGGACAGCCTGTCGCCGCGCGACCGCGCGGGCTTCATCGCAGGACTGACCGCATGGGCGCGAGAGGTGCGGGACCGGCCGGCCGGGCGCGCGGGAAGGGCTCCCGCACCGAAGTGAGGTGCGCGTAGACGACGACGTTGCCCAGATACGCGTGGGCGTCCGTGTCGAAGCCGCCGCCACAGGTGATCACCCTCAACTCGGCCCGCGCGGAAGGCCCGTAGACCTTCTCGGAGGGGAAGTCGTCGTTGCTGTACACCTCGATCGCGTCGATCGTGAAGACCGCGGTGCGGCCGTCGGCGCGGGCGATCTCCACGGCCTGCCCCTTCTTCAGAGCGCCCAGGCTGTAGAAGACGGCGGGGCCGGCGGCCGTGTCGACGTGCCCGGCGACGATCGCCGTGCCGGGCGCCCCGGGCGTGGTGCCGCCCGCGTACCAGCCCGCGAGGTCGCGGTCGTCCTCCGGCGGGCTGGCGAGACTGCCGTCCGGCAGCAGGGACAGGGGCCACGTCGGGGCGTCCACCTGGATGTCCGGGATCCGGACCCGCGTCGGCGGCGAGGGCGGCAGCGGCGGCACGCTGGGGCCCATGCGGGGTACGGGCGCGCCGGGGCGGTACGGCGCGAACGCCTGGGCGGCGGACGGCTGCGGCGGCGGGCCCTGGGCGTCCGCGCCGTGACGGATCAGCCAGCTGCCGAGGCAGAGGGCGATGGCGAGCGCGGTGGCGACGACCGCCTTGCGGCGGGCTTCCGCGGCGGGGTCCCGGGGTGCGCTTGCGCTTGCCGCGCGGGCTTCGTGGGCTCGGGTGGCACGGGCGGTGCGGGTGCGGGCGTGGCGGGTCTTCCGCGTCTCGCCCATTCGGAGCCTCCGCTGCGCGTTGCTTTTACCGGGGTTGTGGGTGCGGGCCGGTCACTGGGACGCGAGCCTGCGCTGCGCGTTGCCTTTGCCCGAGTGCGGGCCGGTCACTGGGGCGGCGCCCCAGACCCCGCGTGCGGGCCCGTTGGCCTGCGGCGCCTTTTCCCCAGCCCCGCCCCTTCCCGAAACTGGGGGCGAGCCCCCAGACCCCCGCGCACGTTGCCGGAACCGGGGCTGCACCCCGGACCCCCAGCAACACGGCTTCGCCGCGTTGTCCTCAAACTCCCCCAGCTACCTCCCCCAGACTCCGTCCGGGGGCGCCCCCAGAGGTGCCCCCAACGGGCTGATTGGGAACCCTGAAGCGGATACGTCCCGCACGTGCCCTCCGGTGGGAGGGGGTGGGGCTGGAGGGTGGGGTTCTGGAACGCGGTGCGAATTCGGGGCACTCAATACGCCTCACGGTGCCCGCACCGCGTTCCAGGTCCTCAGCCCGGAAGACCCACCCCCGGCACCCACCACACACCCAAGCCCGGCCGGCGATTGAGGCCGCGCCCGCAGGGCGCTCCCGCCGCAGGCGGCAACGAAACCCGCAGACCACCCCACCCCAAGCACAAACAACCCGCCTCAGATCCGCCCACCCCCACGCCGCCGCAAGAACCACGTACCACCCACCGCCGCCGTCGCCAGCAGCGCCGCCCCCGCCATGATCTCCGTCAGGCCCGAGTTCTCACTCGTGGAGCCGACACCGGTCTTCACACCGCCCTTGGGCGGCTTCGTGGTCATCACGCCCGCACCCGTACTCGCGCTCGCACTCGCGCCCGCGCCCGCGCCCGCCCGCACACTGGGAGCACTGCTCGCACCACCACCGCCACCGACGGAACCACCGCCAACGGAACCGCCGACCATCAAGTCACCCGTGGCCTCCTTGCCGTTGCGGCACTTGACGCCGATGCCGTACGTGCCGGACTTCGCCTTGGCAGGGACCGTGAACTGGCCCACGACGGCGTCGTGGGCACCCGATTTGAGGGCGAAGGAAGCCGGGCCGCCGACCGCGCTGGCGTCGCCCGTGCCCGAGCCGTCGGGGCCGCAGGCGGTGGTGTTCACCGTGATCACGGTGCCGGGCTGGGCGGGGCTGGGGCTGACCTCGAGTTTCCCGAAGTCCCCGGCGAGCGCGGGGGCACCCGCCAGCCCGAGGGCCGTCATGGTCAGAGCGGCCCCGGTGAGCATTCGTGCAGTACGCATGCCTGTCCTCCGAGAACGCGGACGCGGCACACCGATGTGCCACCGAAGGCGTGAGGATTCCGCGCTCCTATGAGCCGAGCGAAACCGCGTTCCGGGCCCGCCGCACCTTGACGTCACATCAGATCGACCGCCTCCGGCGAGCCGCCCGGAAGGCGTAACGGCAGGTCACCAGGGGTGACCGTACGACTACCGGAGCAACGGACCCGGTGCCCGGCAAACGGGTGAACCGCGCCGCTCGCCCGCCGCGGCGCGCGGGCGCGGGTCCGGACCGGGACCACACAGAACGGTGACCCCTGGGTCACGAGGGGTCACTTCGCGCCGGGTCGCGCGTATGCTCTGCGCCCATGGGGGAGGAGACCGAGGACCCCGTCAACGGCCATACGTTCGAGGAGACTTGGCGGGTCCGTATTTCCACGCCCGGCGGCGAGATGCTGGGCGCGGGCATCCTGGTCAGCGCCGACACGGTTCTGACCTGTGCCCATGTCATTCCCTGGGACGGCGGGCCGGAGCCCACCGCCGAGGTGGTCGCGGAGCTCGTCGGGGTGGCCGGGGCGCCGGCCGTGCGGGCGCGGGTCGCCGAGCGGTGCTGGGTGCCGGAGCTGGCGGACTCACGCGGTGACGTGGCGCTGCTCCGGCTGGCCGAGCCGCAGGACGCCCGGCACGCGGCGCCGCTGCACCGCGTGGCGCCGTCACCCGGCCGGGCCGTGCGGATGTGCGGCTTCCCGCGGACGAGGGGGCTGGCCGACGGGGTGTGGTTCCGGGCCACGATCGCGGGTCCGAGCGGGCCGCGCGGGGAGTGGGTGCAGCTCTTCCCGGCCACGCCGGAGGAGACGGTGCGGCCCGGGTTCAGCGGCGCGGCCGTCACCGACGCGGAGACGCACCGGGTGCTGGGCATGGTCGTCAGCCGCTACGACGACCGGAGTTCGGCCGCGCCGGACGGCAAGCTGCACCTGTCGTACATGATCCCCATCGAGACCGTCGTGCGGTATCTCCCGCTCATCGGCGACCACGTGACCGGCCGGCCCGGCAACTCGCTCCCGCCGGTGCCCTCGGGGGCGCCCCGCGACCGGGAGTTCGCGCGCTGGCTGGCCCGCTGGTTCCGCGCCGCGGAGGGCATGCGCGACGTCGAGGCGATCGTCATCAAGAAGGGCGAGGCGGCCCGTGCCGCGACGCTGAGCCGGGCGGTCGCCCTGGCCGACCGCGAGGTGGTGGCCGACCCGCCCCCGCCGGTCCCCGCGCGCGCCACGGGGGACCCGCGCGTCCCCGCGCCCCGCTCCCCCGGGCGGCCGGCCGGGGGTGCCAACGGGCACGTCGTCACCCGGGCGCTCGACGACACCGCGCCGCCCGTCGGCAGTGTCGACCTCGCGCTGGACGTGTCCGGGGAGACCGTCGCGCAGTTCGCCGAGCGGGTCGCCGACCGGCTCGGGCTGCAGCCCGGGAACGGCGACTCCGTGGTGGGGCGGTTCGGTGACATCCGTGCCGTGCCGCTGACGATCGTCGCGGAAGGGGTGGACTACGCGGCCGACCCCGTCGCACTCGTCGAGTTCACCGACCTGCTGGCCGCCCGCGGCGCTCGCCTGTTGCTCGTTTTCCGCAACCCCGACTCGCAGAGCCTGGAGCTGGCGCTGAGGATGGCCGACCCGAGCAAGGACGAGATCGCCGCGCGGCTCGACCGGGTGCGCGACCGCATCGAGCACATCGCCCGCCGCGAACGCACCGCGTACGACAGGGCCGCCCTGATCGCGCCCGTGCGCCGCCCGCCGCGCGAGGCGGCCGGGCTGCGGCTGGACCTGACGGGGCTGCGCCACGACCCCGAGCTGGGCAGCAGACGGTTCCTGCCGAAGCTCGCGGCGTTCGAGAGCGCGGTGGAGTCGGGGCTGCTGCGGGTCGAGGAGGCGATCGGCCGGGCCGAGGCGGCGATCGCGCGCCGCGACGAACTGCGCGGCCGGCTGGAGGCGTTCTTCGCGCTGCTCGCCGCCCGCAGCCTGGAGGAGGAGCAGGCGGCGGCCCCGCTCTACCGCACGGCCCACAATCTCCTCTACCAGGCGCCCTGCGAGCTCACCGAGGCCGAGCAGGCGGTGGAGGGCTTCGCGGAGGCCGTACGGCGGCACACCCACCGCCCGCGAGGGGGCGAGCGGCCGTGACCGTGACAGGGGGAGCCCGGCCGCCCGACTGCGACCGCCCCGGCTGCGAGGGCTGCTCCGCCGACGGCACGGGCTTCTGCCGGGTGACCGGGCGGCGGATACGCCCTCCGGAACAGCGCCCGCCCATGGAGAGCCCGCCCACGGCGGGCACCCGGCGGCGGATCGCCGCCGACCGGCTCTTCAGCGTGGAGCCCGCGGGCGACGGCCTGCTCGACCTGCCGTTCGTGCGCACGCCCTCCCCCGAGGCGCTCGTCGTGCCCGATCCCCAGGTGCCGCTCGGCGGCAAGACGTGCGGCTACGAAGGCTGCACGGCGATCGTCGGCCGCCCGCACGCGGGCCAGCCCGCCCTCGCCACCGGCTACTGCTCCCACTGTGGGCACCCCTTCGACTTCACCCCGCGCCTCGCCGCGGGCGACCTCGTGGGCGAGCAGTACCGCGTCGTCGGCTGCCTCGCCAACGGCGGCCTGGGCTGGGTCTATCTCGCCCACGACACCCGGCTGGAGAACCACCCCGTCGCCCTCAAGGGCCTCATCCACACCGGGGACCCCGTCGCCCTCCACCTCGCGGGCGAGGAGCGGCGCTCGCTCACCCGCCTCGACCACCCCGGCATCGTCCGCATCATCAACTACGTGACCCACCCGGCCCGGGGCACCGCCGAGGACGACGGGCGCACCGGCTACATCGTCATGGAGTTCGTCGGCGGCATGCAGCTGTCGCAGGTCAAGGAACGGATCGCGCGCGGGGACGGCCCGTTCGGCGGGCCGCGCGTCTTCGAGTACGTCCTCGCGTACGGCTGCCGCGTCCTCGACGCGCTCGGCCACCTCCACCGCGAGGGCCTGCTCTACTGCGACCTCAAGCCCAACAACGTCATGCACCACGAGGACCGGGTCAAGCTCATCGATCTGGGCGCCGTCCGCCGGATCGGGGACCGGGACGGCACGATCCTGGGCGCGCGCGGCTTCATCGCGCCCGAGGTCGCGCACCACCGGGCGGCGGGGCTCTCGCCGCGCTCGGACCTCTTCAGCGTGGGGATGACGCTGCGGGCGCTGTCCGACGAGGCGTCCCCCGCCGACCGCCCGCCGGGCCTGGGCGGCGAGTCCTACGAACGCGCCGTCGCCCGCGCCACCGCCGAGGACCCGCGCGCCCGCTACGCCTCCGCCCGCGAGATGGCGGAGCAGCTGCGCGGGGTGCTGCGGGAGATCCGCGCGCTGCGCACCGGCCGCGAACACCCGGAGCCGTCCACGCTGTTCGCGCCGACGGCCGCCCTGCTGGACGCGTCGCTGGGCCGCGTGCCGCCCCTGGAGCGCTGGCTGAGCGGGCCGCGGCGGCCGGTCCTCGGCCACGGGCTGCCCGCGCCGGACCGGGTGCCGCTGGTCCTGCCCGTGCCCTATCCGGACCCGGCGGACCCGGGCGCCGCGCTGCTCGGGCAGCCGACGGCCAGCGGGCCGCGCCGGCTGATCCAGCAGCTCTACGCGTCGGACCGCAGCTCGGTGGAGATCCCGCTGCGGCAGTGCCGGGCCCACCTGGAGCTGGGCGAGCCGGAGGAGGCGGCGGAGCGGCTGGCGGCGGCCCGCTCGGCGGTGGGTGCCCCGGCGCCGTACGACTGGCGACTGAGCTGGCACCAGGGCCTGTTGCATCTTTCGCGGGGCGAACCGGCGCGCGCGGCAGGTGAGTTCGGCCGCGTCTACGCCGACCTGCCGGGTGAGTACGCGCCGAAGCTGGCGCTGGGCTACTGCGCGGAGCACCGCGGTGACGCGCCCGCCGCCGAGCGCTACTACCAGGCCGTGTGGCAGCGCAACCGGTCGCAGGGCAGCGCCGCGTTCGGCCTCGCGCGGCTGCGGCTCGCCGCCGGTGACCGCAGGGGCGCCGTGGAGGTGCTCGACGGCGTGCCGGAGGTCTCCCGGCACCACGACGCGGCGCGTACGGCGTGCGTCCGGATCCTCGGCGGGCGGCTGTGCTCCGACGGCGCGCGGCGGCTGCCGGAGGCGGCCGACCTCACGCAGGCGCTCGTGCGGCTGCCGCGCCTCTATCTCGACGAGGGCCACGCCACGGGCCCGGCCCGCGACCGGCTGGAGGCCGAGCTGCTCGACGTGGCGCTGGACTGGATCCGGGCGGACCCGGCACCCGCCGCCACGCCGCCCGGCGGCACGCTCTTCGGCACGGACGACGAGGAGTTCACCATCCGCGCCCGGCTCGAACAGAAGCTGCGCGGCCTCGCCCAGCAGGCCCGCACCCCGGACGGCCTCGGCGTCCTGGTCGACCTGGCCAACCGCGTCCGCCCGACGACCCGCGTCTGACCAGGGGGAGAGCGATGAACGGAGCAAGCGGTGCCGCCGGACCGGGCGGGCCCGCGCTGAGCGCGCTGATCGGCCAGAACTGGTATCTGCCGGCCGGCTCCGGCACCGTACCGGCGCACGCGATCCTCACCGTCGAGGCCGGGGGCACGCGCCCGCTCGCCCGGCGGGCCGAGTCCGCCGAGGTCATCGTCATCGACTGCTCGGGGTCGATGAACTCGCCGAGCACGAAGATCGCGGCGGCCCGGCGGGCGGCGGCCGCGGCCGTCGACGTGCTGCGCGACGGCACCCGGTTCGCGCTCGTCGAGGGCACCGCGCAGGCCCGCGTCGTCTATCCGGGCGCCGGGCGGATGGCGGTCGCCGGACCCGACTCGCGGGCCGACGCCGCGCATGTGGCGGCCGGTCTGGTGGCCGCCGGGGGCACCGCGATCGCCAGTTGGCTGGAGTGCGCGCACGGCCTGCTCGCCGCGGAGGACACCCCGATCCGGCACGCCCTGCTGCTGACCGACGGGCGCAACGAGCACGACCGGCCGGGCGAGCTGGAGCGCGTCCTGTCCGCGTGCGCGGGCCGGTTCCGGTGCGACGCGCGGGGCATCGGCGAGGCGTGGGCGGCCACCGAGCTCCGCGAGATCGCCGCCCGGCTGCACGGGGTGGCCGACGCGGTCGAGAACGACTCCGACCTGGAGGCGGAGTTCCGCACGATGATGACCAGCGCCATGGCCAAGGCCCTGCCGGACGTACGGATCCGGGTCAGTCTGCGCGACGGCAGCGAACTCCGCTTCGTCAAGCAGGTCTTCCCCACCGAGCTCGACCTCACCGCCGAGGGCGTGCGGACGGACGGGCGCACATGGGAGTTCCCGACCGGGGCGTGGGGCGACGAGTCCCGTGACTTCCACCTGTGCGTCACGGCCGACCCGGACGGCGACCCGGCGGGCGAGGAACTCCAGCTCGCCCTGGTCACGTTGGTGACGCCGGGCGCCGACGCCGCCCCCGCGCCCGCCGCGCTGCCCGCCCCCTGCCAGCTGAAGGTCGTATGGACCGACGACCGCGCCCTGTCGACGCGCGTCCACCCCCGCGTCGCCCACTACGACGGGCACGCGGAGCTGGGCCGGTCCGTGGTCGCCGGGTGCGAGGCGTACGAACGCGGTGAGCCGGACGCGGCGGAGGCCGCGTGGGGGCGGGCGGTGCGCCTGGCACACGAGCTGGGTGACGAGAAGACGCTGCGCAGACTGCGGCGCCTGGTGACCGTCACCGACGCCGCACGCGGCGAGGTCCGGGTGCGGCCCGGCCTGTCGACCGGCGACCTCAACGCGGCCTGGGTGACAGCCGATCACAGCACCCAGTGGACCGAGGAGACCCAGCAGCCACCGCCCCCGGCGGAGGCCCCGGACCTGGTGTGCCCGCGGTGCGCCCGCCGCTCGGCGGCCGGGGCCAACGTCTGCGCGGAGTGCGGGCACCGCTTCTCCCCGCCGCCCGCCGGTCCGACGGCATGAACGGCGCCTCCGGCACCCGCCCGTACCTCATACGACGCCTCGCCGCCCTCCTCGCCGGGACCCTGATCACTTGCGCGGCCCTGCTGACCGCGTACTACGGCGTCAGCCGCAACGCCCCCGCGGTGAACGGCCGGACGACCCCGGCCATCGTGGAGATCGCGGCCGCCGAGACCTCGCTCAAAGCGTCCTTCGCCGCCGCGAAGGCCGGCCTGACCGGCCCGGCCGGTCCCGTCGAAGGGGCGGGCGAGGAGTACCGGGCCCAGCTCAACGCCGCCAACCAGGCGCTGGAGAAGGCGACCATCGACACCGTCGCGGGCGACGACGGACGGCAGACCCTGCGCACGGCCTCCGGCCTCGTCTCCTCGTACGGCTATCTCATCGAGCAGGCCGTCCGCAGCGGCACCGACGCGGTGCTGCGCGACGCGTACGTGGCGAGCGCCCACTCCACCCTGACGCGCCCCGGCAGCGGCATCGTGGACCGCCTCGAAGAGGTCCAGCGGGAACAGCGCGACGTGCTGGACCGGCAGGTGTCGTTCGGCTGGCTGCTGACCCTGGTCTGGACCGTGGCCCTCGCCCTGTGCGCGGGGCTGGGCTGGCTGCTGGCCGACACCCAGCGCACGCTGCGCCGCCGGTTCCGCCGCCGCGTCAACCCGGCCCTGGCCGCGGGCACGGCGCTGCTGACCGCCCTCGCGCTGACGCTGGCCGTCTTCGCCGTCCAGATCCAGGGCCGGCTGCACACGGCGGCCGCGCGCATCGCGTACGACCGGACGCACGGCGGAACAGGCGCGGAGACCCTCCACCAGGTCAACGACGCCCTGCGGAGCACCCAGTGGCGTGCGGCGCTCACGGGCTACGTGGTGCTCGCGGGCGTGCTGATCGCCGCGCTGGTCCTGATCGGGCTCCAGCCGCGCATCGACGAATACCGCTTCCGGCACCCGGTCCCCGTCCGGCACGCCGAGAGCCCGATGAGCGTGCTGCTGGGCGCGCGGGACCGCGGGCAGCCGGTCACCGCCGCCCTGCTCGCCTTCTGGCTGGTGGCGATCGGGGCCGTGGCGTACGGCGACCGGCAGGGCGAGCACCCCGCCCGGGTGACGGTGCTCGCCTCCTGGTCCGGCCTGGAGCAGCAGCGCTTCGAGAAGGTCCTCCGGGCCTTCGCCGAGCGCACGCACCACGCCGTCAGCGTCAGCTATCAGGGCACCACCGCCCAGCGCGAGCTGCTGCTCTCCCAGGAGCGCACCGGCGACCCGCCCGACATCGCCATCCTGCCCAGCCGCGGCGAGGCCGCCGACTACGCCGCGCGCGACGCGCTCACGCCCCTCGACGGCGTCCTGCCGAAGAGCACCCTGGACGCCTACGGCCCGCAGTGGACGTCCCGGGCGGGCGGCCGGGTCTACGCCGTACCGGTCAAGGCCGACCTGAAGAGCATCGCGTGGTACGACGCCGGCGCCCCGCCCCGGGACCTGACCGCCCTCGCCGCCGACGGCGCCCACTGGTGCGCGGGCATGGGCGGCGACGACACCTCCGGCTGGCCGGGCACCGACTGGATCGAGGACATCCTCCTCCAGCAGAGCGGCGCGCGGGTCTACGAGCAGCTGGCGAACGGCGAGCTCCCGTGGGACTCCGACGTCATGGCCAGGGCCTGGGGGACCTTCGGCTCGGTCTTCACCGCGGGCCCGGCCCGGGCGGCCCTCGCCGAGGACTACACCCAGGGGCTCTTCCGCTCCTCCGGGCCCGGCGCGTGCGTGCTGGAGCACCAGGGCACGTTCATCCGCAGCGGCTACCCGAAGGACCGGCACCCCGACTTCGTCCCCAGCCCGCGGGTGCTGCCCGGCGCGGACCCGCGCTCCACCGCGCGCGAGGTCTCGGCGGACTACGCGGCGCTCTTCCACGACAGCCCGGCGGCGCGGCAGCTCCTGCGCTTCCTGACCACGCCGGAGGCCCAGCGGGTCTGGTCCGAACCGGACAAGGACCGCCCGGGGAACCCCTTCCGCCCCTTCTTCCCTTTCGCCGAGAGGCCGGTGCCCGTCCCCGCCGACGAGCCGCTGAACGCCCACATCGACCGCGAGCTCCGCGGCGCGGGCGCGCTGTGCCTCGACGCGTCCGACTCGATGCCGCCGCGGATGCGGTTCGCTTTCCAGCACGGGGTTCTGGACTATCTGAGCGCGCCGGGGCCGGCGAAGCTCGGCGAAGTCCTGCGGGACTTGGAGAAGGTGCGCGGGGGGATCCCGATGCGCGGGGGGCATGTGTGCGGCACGACGTAGCCCTGCGGGCAGCTTCTTCCCCAGCCCCGCCCCTTCCCGACTGGGGCGCGTGCCCCAGGCCCCCGGCTGCGGGTTTCGTTGCCGCCTGCGGCGGGAGAGCGCCCTTCGGGCGCGGGGTGGAGGGGGGGGGGGGGGGGGGGGGGGGGGGGGGGGGGGGCGCCCACCCCCCCCCCCCTCCGGGGAAAAAAAAAAAAAGACATTG
>NZ_JBVHLW010000004.1:14933-244756 GCF_055558795.1 Streptomyces sp. NPDC025618
CATCTCGTGGGAGGGCCCTCGTTGAGGGCCCTCCCGCGCGCACGGGGCGTTTTCAGTCTCCCCCCCCCCCCCCCCCCCCCCCCCGTCCGGCGATTGAGGACAACGCGCGAAGCGTGTTGCGGGGGTCTGGGGGCTTGCCCCCCACGCGGCGGAGCCGCACATCAGACGCAGCCGGGAAGGGGCGGGGCTGGGGAAGAAAGAAGCGCCCCGCCGCAGGCGGGTCAACGCGCCAGATTCTCCGGGCACCCCGTGCCACGCGGCAACTTATAAGGCGAGGCGATCCGATACGTGCCGGCCCGCGGAGCGTAAAGCATCGTCCAGTCATCCTCAGGCTCCCCCGCCCGAGACTCCTGCACCTGCTTCACCAGGCACCCGTTCACATTGACCGCCGGCTCCCCGTGCGGCCCCGGCTTCGGCGGCTGGACGGCCTTGCCGTCCTTGTCGACGACGCTCAGCCACGGGGAGTACGGGATCCGGATGAGCACCGGGCCCGCGGACCTCACGGTGATCGTGACCTCGTTGGCCTCGACGCGGTCCACGACGGCCGGCGGGTCGGCGAGCGGGGTCGGCGCGTCGACCGCGTAGACCCGCCAGTTGTCGTCGGACCACACCTGCCGCAGATACGGCTGGCCCTTGACGACGAGCTTGGCCTCCGCCTTGGCGGCGTCGTCGGGCTCGCCGGTGGGCAGCACGACGTAGTGCACGGCCCAGCGGTCGAGCCAGGCGCGGTAGCTGGAGGGGTTGAGCAGGTCGGGCTCGTAGAAGAGCGGGTTGCGCTCGCGGTCCGCCTGCCGGTTCCAGCCGCGGGCCAGGTTGACGTACGGCGCGAGGGCCGACGCCTCGCGGTGGCTGCGGGCGGGCACGACCTCGACGCGCCCGCGGTCGGCGTCCAGCTTGTGCAGCCGGTCGACCAGGGGCGCGAGCTCCCGCGCCCAGGAGGCGGCGGGCGTGGTGTGCATGATGTCGCCGATCGCGCTGGTGGCCTGCCAGATCGTGCAGGTGAGCGCGGCGAGGACAAGCGCGGTCCAGCCCCGGGCCGAGCGCAGCAGCTCCGCACGCGGCGGAACCTTTCGCTCCGTGAGGACGGCGACGAGCACGACCCCGCCGAAGACCATGCCGAGCCGGGAGATGTTCGTGCCGATCTGCGACGGGATCAGCCAGACCAGCAGCACACCGAGGACGTAGAGCGCCGACACCATCCGCACCGTGCGCCACTGCCTGGGCACGAAGACGACCCCGAAGATCCCGCTGAGCAGCGGCAGGATCGCCGAGGGGAAGAACATCGGCTGCTGGCCGGAGAAGGGGAACAGCCAGGCCGACAGGGCGACCACCGCGACCGGCGGCAGCCCCAGCGCGTACGCCGCGGGACGGCGCTTGCCGAGCCACAGCGCGGCCGCCACGATGCCCACGAAGAGACCGGCGACCGGGCTCCCCGCGGTGGCCAGCGCGGCCGCCGCCCCGGCGAGCGCGGCCCGCCCCCACTTGTACCGGCCCTCGTTGCGCCACCGCGCGGGCCACGCGAAGATCGCGGCCACGGCCGCCAGCCCGAACATCATGCCGAGCCCGAACGTCACCCGCCCGGAGATCGCGTTGCCGGTCAGCGCGAGCGCGCCGTAGAGCGCGGGCCACAGGGGCCGCCGCACGGCGCGGCTGCGCACCAGCAGCAGGGCGATCAGCCCGGCGGACACCGTGCCCGCGATCATCATGGTGGGCCGGACGCCGAGCTGGGCCATCAGATACGGCGAGATCGCGCTGTACGAGACGGGGTGCATCCCGCCGTACCAGGAGAGGTTGTACGCCGACGACGGGTGCTGGAGCGCGAACTCCGCCCAGGCGTCCTGGGCGGCCAGGTCCCCGCCGCTGTTGGCGAACACCAGGATCCACAGCACGTGCAGCAGCGCGGCCACGAGGAGCGTGGTGAGCACCGGCCGCCCGGCGAGAGTGCGAGCGGCGTGCGGCAGGCGCTCCCGCACGCTCCCGCCGCCCTGCGGCGGGCGGTCGGGTACCCGTATCCGGGAGGGGGTGTCCTTCTTGCCGGACGGCTCCTCCGGTTTCCCGGCGCGCGTCGGCCCCACGGTGGTCACTGCTGCTCTCCCCGTCTCCCCCGAGGTCCTGGCCCCCATCTTCACGCTGTCCCGGTTGCCACGGGTAGCGGCACGGCGTTCCGGCCGTACTCAAACCCTCGCGACGCTAGCACGCCGGGCCGAAGCGGCCTTCACCGAGAAAGGGCTCCTGGTCCGTACGCACTCGTACGGACCAGGAGCCTCGCGTCTTTGCTGCCCGGCGGCTCAGCCGAGGCGCGTCAGCTTCGCGCCGAAGCCGGGCTCGGCCAGCGGCTTCTGGAGGGCCACCGGCACCTTCACCGCGTTCGGGCCGCTGCCCACGGTCAGCTCGCCGACCTCGGTGCCCGCCTTCGCGGAGTGCGGCACGGGCTTGTCGCCCTTGCCGACGACGAGCTTCGCGGTCATGCCGGGCCAGCCGACACCGGTGAGGTCGCGGGTGGCGACGACCGGGGTCTTCCCGCCCAGGCCGTCGTCGACGTAGCCCACGACGTCGCCCTTGCTGACGAGCTTCGCCGAGGTCAGCGCGTTCTGCACGTCCTCGATCATCTTGTAGCTGACCTTCTTGACCAGCTTCAGGCTCATCTCGGCGTTGACGTCGGGACCGCCCTTGAAGTGCTGGGCCATCGTGACGCCGAGGATCAGGTTCTCCTTGCCGTTGATGGTCCGCTTGGCGGCCCACATCAGCGTGCCGCCGGCCGGGGTGGAGGAACCCGTCTTGATGCCGAGGCCGCCCGGCTTGATCAGCAGCTCGTCGTTGTTGTTGTTCAGGTGCTGGCCACCGGCGACGTTGGTGTTGGGCTTGGCCACGATCTCCCGGAAGACGTCGTCCTTCATGACCTCCTCGGCCAGCTTCAGCTGGTCGACGGCCGTGCTCTTGGTCGTCTCGTCCAGGCCGCTGGGGTCGGTGTAGGTCGTGTGGGTCATGCCCAGCGACTTCGCCGCGTCGTTCATCTTCGCGACGAACGCCTCCTTGGACTGGGCGTCCCAGCGGGCCAGCAGGCGGGCCGCGTTGTTGCCCGAGGGGATGAGCAGCATCTGGAGCAGGTCGTACTCCGAGACCTTCTCGCCCTGCTTCAGGGTCACCAGGGACTCGTCCTTGGCGTGCGAGTCCTGCTCGGCCTGCGCGTCGACCGTGATGTCGGGACCCTTGTCGCCCTTCTTGAGCGGGTGGCCCTTGAGGATCACGTACGCGGTCATCACCTTGGCGACGCTCGCGGTCGGCGTGGGCGTCTCGTCGCCGTACGTGCCCAGGCTGCCGACCCCGGCGACCTTGGCCGCGGCCTGGCCCTGGTCGGGCCACGGCATGGCGAACTTCTGGCCCTGGAAGGTGTACGTGGCCTTCGCGGAGTCCGTCGTCAGCTTCGGGGCGGGCAGCGGGCGGAACGCCTGCACGACGCAGAAGATGATCGCCAGCAGCGCCACGATCGGCGTGTAGATCTTCACGCGGCGCAGCGTGTTGCGGACCGGGGTGGGCTCGGGCGGCGGCGTGTTCGTCAGCTGCGCGAGCAGGTCCAGCGGCGCGGCGGGCTGCGCGGGCGGGGCGTCCGCCCCGGGCTTCGGGCCGGACGGCTCCTGCGGCTTCGCCGACGCCTTCGGATCCGTCTTCGGCGGGGCGGGGGGCGAGGTGACCGTGACGGGTATGGCCGGCTTCCCGGCGGGCTTCGCGGGCGCGCCGTCCAGGGACTTCAGCGGCACGAACTGGCTGGTGCGCTCGGAGTCCGACTCGGCCGCGGGCGCCTTCGGCGCCTTCATCAGCGCGGTGGGCTGGTCGTCGGAGCCGGGCTTCGCGGGCGCTTCGGGGGCCTTGATGAGCGCGGTCGGCTGGTCGTCGGAGCCGCGCTTGGCGGGAGCGGCCCCGGCCGGGGCCTTGACCGCGCCGAAGACGGCGGTCGGCTGATCGGCGGCGGGCTTGTCGCCCTCGGCCTTCGCGGTGCCGTCCTTGGCCTTCGGGCGCACCGCGCCGAAGACGGCGGTGGCCTGGTCGGCCGTGGGCTCACCGGCGGCCTCGGGCTTGTCCTCGGCGTCGGTCGCTCGGACCCAGCGGGGCTTCTGGGCGCCGTCGCCGGACTTGCCGGAAGCGGCGGCGGGCTTGCCGGCGTCGGCCTTCTCGCCGTCCGCCTTCGGACGCAGGGTGCCGAAGACAGCGGTGGCGCGGTCGGCGGCCGGCTCACCGGCACCGTTCCCGTTCGCGGCCTTGCCGGCGTCGGCCTTGTCACCGGCGGCCTTGTCGGCGTCGCCCTTCGGGCGCAGCGTGCCGAAGACGGCCGTGGCACGGTCGGCGGCGGGCTTCCCCGAGCCGTTCGCGGACTTGTCGCCGTCGGCCTCGGCGGCCTTGCCGGCCTTGTCACCAGCGGCCTTGTCGGCGTCGGCCTTCGGGCGCAGGGTGCCGAAGACGGCGGTGGCGCGGTCGGCGGCGGGCTCGGGCTTCTTGTCGTCGTCCGCGGGCTTGTCCGCGCCGGCGTCGTCGTCCGTCTCGGCCGCGTCGGCCACCCACGCCGCGACGGCGGCCTTCAGGCGCGCGTCACCGCCGCGCACCGCCGCCTTGCCCGGGTCCTCGCCCGGCGAAACGGGCGGCTTTTCGTCGGAATCCGCGTCCGCCCGCCCGGGGGATTCCTCGGACTTCGAAGGCCGCGCGTCGGACGCGGCGGAGGTTTCCGATTCCCGGAAAACCCCCAGCCGCGGGTCGCGCTCGCCTTCAGTCGTCTCCCCCGACGACTTCCGCTGCTCCGACTTGTCGGGGGACTCGCCCGCCACCGATGCCTCCTCGAATTCCCACGCCATACACGCCATACACGCCGTCACGGGGCGCGACTGCCCCGCCCTGGACCTTCACAACGCTTACCAGTGTCCTTCGTCGCCGCCTCGCCACCGCGCAACCGCACCGTCAAAGGGCTTCGACTGGCCTCACCGACGTGCTAGACGAGACGACATACCTACCGGTTCCCACCCGAAGCCACCACGCGCTCTCGACAGACCAATGTGAGAGGGGTCACCCTGTCACTCATCCACGCGGGGAGGCATGGATGGGCAGGAGCCGCAGAACAATTCCGGAGGAGCTTCTGCTGCTCGCCCTGGACCCGGCCACGGGTACCACGGCGCAGCCGCAGTCGCTCGACCTCGGTCTCGCCGGGGCACAGCTCGTCGAGCTGGCTCTGGCCGGACGGATAGCCCCAGACGGGGATCGTATCGCCGTGGTGATGCCACGGCCGACAGGAGATCCGACCCTGGACTCCGCACTGGAGCTGCTGCGTCGCCGCGGCAGCCCGGTCCGCGCCGTCCACTGGATCGGCGGGCCCCGGCTGGGGCTGCGTCAGACGTATCTCACGCACCTGGAGCGGTGCGGCATGGTGCATGCCGTGGCGGGCCAGATGTGCGGGGTGCTGCCGACGACCCGCTATCAGGCCACGGACACGGCCATCAGCCGGGAGATCAGGGCCCGGCTGGACAGCGCGATCCGCACCGGCGTGCCGCCGGACCCGCGGACCGCGGCGCTGGCCGCGCTGGCCCACGCGGTGGGTCTGGGCAAGCATCTCTACCCCGGTAACGAGGGGCGGTCGTCCCGCTCCCGGCTCCGGGATCTGATCAGGCACGACCCGATGGGCGGGCTCGTGGCCCACGCCGTCATGGATGTGCAGAACGGCGTCGCCGCACAACCACGGCGACAGCCGGCCACGGCCGGCGGCGGCAACGGCTCAGGACGCCGCTCGACGTCCGTCCGGGCCGCGGTGGAGCCCTCCGGGGCCTCCGCTCAGCAGGTGGCGCACGGGGCGGGCGTGATGGCCCGCGCGGGCGCTTCCTGAACCGGTCCCCCAGCCGGTGAATCGTCAAGCCGCCAGGCAGTCCGGCATCGCGGCGATGCCGCGGCCGGCACCGCCGGCGGCCCCGGTAACACCCCCAGCACGACGCGCAGTACAGCTTCGGCAGTTTTCCGGCACATATGTGACACACCCTCAGCTCCACCAGCTCCACCGGCCGCACCGCAGTCCTCCGGCCCGGTCCGGGAGCCGCGGAACCGCGCGGGGTGGTGGGCCTGTCGCCCGGGACGGCGGCACGGTCCGCCGCCCCGCGCACGCGTCTGCCGTCCCGCCGCGCCGCCGCACGTCACGGGCCCTTGCCGCGGGTCACCGCCGGTGGACCCTGTGTAGGCCGTTTTCCAGCGCCGCCCCGGCCAGTGGTGGCAGGCTGCGAGGTCAGGAGACAGAGCATGACGGAGCCGGAGGTGCGTCCCGTGGCGTCCAGTGTCAATCCCACCGTTAGGCGACGCCACTTGGGGCAGGAGCTGCGCAAGCTCCGCGAACTCAAGGGCATGACCGCCGAGGAAGTGGCCGAGCGGCTACTTGTCTCGCAGTCGAAGATCAGCAGGCTGGAGAACGGCCGACGGAGCATCAGCCAGCGTGACGTCCGCGACCTGTGCGGGGTGTACGGGGTCGAGGACCACCGCATCGTCGATTCGCTGATGCAGATGGCGAAGGAGTCGCGCCAGCAAGGCTGGTGGCATGCCTTCGGCGACATCCCCTACAGCGTCTACATCGGCCTGGAGACCGACGCCGCCTCGCTGCGGGTCTACGAGGCGTCGCTGGTCCCGGGCCTGTTGCAGACCCCCAACTACGCGAGCGCGGTGACGGAAGGCTCCTGGCCGGAGGCCACGGCGGCCGACATCGAGCGCCGCGTGCAGGTCCGCATGCGCCGCCAGGAGCGCATCACCGACCCCGACAACCCGCTGCGGCTGTGGGCCGTCATCGACGAGTCGGCGCTGCGCCGGATCGTGGGCAGCCGGGCCATCATGCAGGAACAGATGCGCAAACTGGTCGAGTTCAGCTTGCAGCCCCACATCACCGTGCAGGTGCTGCCGTACGACGTGGGCGCGCACCCGGGGATGTACGGCAAGTTCTGCATCCTCGAATTCAACGACCCGCAGGACGCCAGCACCGTCTATCTGGAGGGCATCACCAGCGACCTGTATCTGGAGAAGCCGAATGATGTCCAGACCTACAGCGTGATGTATGAGCATTTGCGGATGCAGGCACTCAACGCCGAGAACTCGCGGCAGTTCATCGAGCGGGTCGGCGAGGAGTGGGCGACAGGCTGAGGCTCGAAAGGGCCGCACGGTACACCGCACATCCTGTTCCAGGAAGAGGCTCCCGGGATATGCCATCCGGTCGAGTGAATGGGCCATTCATCAGCTGATGTTGGCGCGTACCGTCGTCGGCGTCTGGGAAATCGGTCGGACCACCGGCCTGACACCCGGGCGATATCGACAGCGACTCACCCAAGGCATGGGAGCAATCATGGCGATCCAGCAGGGAAACACCACGTGGCGTAAGTCTTCGTACTCGCTGGCCAACGGCGACTGCGTGGAGGTCGCCTCCCCCCTCCCCCGGACCATCGCGGTTCGTGACTCCAAGGAGCCTCAGCGTACGGCGCTGAGCTTCAGCCCGGACGCTTGGTCCGCGTTCGTGGCGACCGTCACCTCTGCCGCCTGATCCTTCGGCCGATCCGATTCTCTTCGCAGTCCCGTGCGGAGCCCTCTCATCCTTGCGGCTGAGGGGGCTCGGCCGTTTCTGGGGGCGGGTTCGCGTGCGCCTGCGGCGGTGCGGCTGTCGGGTGCGGGCCGACTGACGCCTGCGGCGGGCTTGTTCCCCTACCCCGCCCCTTCCCGACTGGGGCTGCGCCCCAGACCCCGCAACACGGCTTCGCCGCGTTGTCCTCAAACGCCGGACGGGCTGAATATTCAGCCCGTTGGGGGCACCTCTGGGGGCACCCCCGGACGGAGTCTGGGGGAGGTAGCTGGGGGAGTTTGAGGACGCGGCCGCAGGCCGCTGGGGTCCGGGGTCTCCCCGGTTTCGGGAAGGGGCGGGGCTGGGGAAGAAGCCCGCCGCAGGCGCGACCGGCAGCCGACCCGCACCCCGCAACCGGCCCGCACCCTACCTCGGATACCGCCCCAGCCAAGCAGACCGCTCCGCCGGACCGTGCAAGCTCGCCCCCTGCGTCAGCTCCATCGCGAAGTCGTCCGCCAGTTCAAGGATCGTCGCGCGCCCCTCCAACTCCACCACCCAGGGCGCCGGCAGAGCCGTCTCGCCGTGCAGGGCGCCGAGGAGATTGCCGCACAGGGAGCCCGTGGAGTCGGAGTCCCCGCCGTGGTTGACCGCGAGCAGGAGGCCGTGGCGTACGTCCTCGGCCACCAGCGCGCAGTAGACGCCGATGGCGAGCGCCTCCTCCGCCACCCAGCCCTCGCCCAGGGAGGCGACCCGCTCGGGCGACGGCATCCCCTGCCGCACCGCGCCGAGTGCCTGCTGAAGGGCGCCGCTGGTCTCCTCGTGGCCGGGGTGGGTGGCCAGGACGGCCAGCGCCCGCTGGACCGCGCCGTCCAAACCGTCGCCGCGCGCGGCGCCGTGCACGATGACGGCGAAGGCGCCCGACGCCAGATACCCCGACGGGTGGCCGTGCGTCTGCACGGCGCACTCGGCGGCGAGCTGGAAGACGAGCTCCGGCTCCCAGCCCACCAGCAGTCCGAACGGCGCGGAGCGCATCACCGCGCCGCACCCCTTGGAGCCGGGGTTCCTGGGTGCCTCCAAGGTGCCCATGGTGGTGTCGGCGAGGCCGGACAGACACGCGTTGCCGGGTGCCCGCCGCGCGTACAGCCACTCCTCGCGCGCCAGCCAGCCGGCGTCCGGCTCGCGCTCGTCGGGGCCCCAGGCGCGCTGGGTGGCGGCCCAGCGGAGGTGGGCGCGGTGCACGTCGGTGGGCGGGTGCCAGGCCCCCGTGTCCCGCCGCACATGGGCCCGTATCAGCCCGTCCACGGTGAAGAGCGTCATCTGGGTGTCGTCGGTGATCGCCCCGCGCCGCCCGTACGCGGGCACGTAGTCGGTGACGCCCTCCGGTCCGTGGGTGGCGCGGATCGCGTCGAGGGAGTCGAACTCGATGCCCGCGCCGAGCGCGTCGCCGATCGCCCCGCCGAGCAGGCAGCCGCGCACCCGGGCGCGGAAGTCCTGCTGCTCCGCTCGGCTCCACAGCGCGGGGGTCGCGCCGGCGGTCGTGGTCACGTCCTGGCCTCCTGGCGTCGCTTCGTCCCGTCCGGTCGGTGCCCGGCACGGCTACAGCTACAGCTACAGCTACAGCTACAGCTACAGCTACAGCTACAGCTACAGCTACAGCACTGTAATGGCGCCCCTCACCGGGGGCTTCAGCCCTTGGCGGGCCGGACCGTGGCCATGATCTTGTCGATCTCGGCCTCCGGCAGCGCGTCGGGCACGCCCTGGTCCGCGTAGATGACCCAGCTGTGGAACTTCCCGTCCGGCAGCTTCTCCACGATGCTCTTGGAGATCGCGGTGGCCGGAACGCAGGCGCTCGGGCGGTTGGACACGGTCACCTTGGCCGTCGCCGTCCAGCCGTCGATGCCGTTGTGCTTCCACGGCTTGGCCTCGGACACCTCGATCTTCGGCTTGTTCGCCTTGCCGCCGTAGGCGAAGAAGCCCCAGTTGCCCGCCCAGTTCCGGGCGTTCTCCTGGATGCTCAGCGACGGGTCGCCGCCCATGGTGCCGACCGTGGCGAGCTGACCCTTGCCCGCCTCGCCGAGTGCCTTGGGGTTGGCGCTGGAGGAGCAGCCGCCCTCGCGGAAGTGGGCCACGTCGCGCATCGTGATCTGCGGCTTGCCGGACTCGTCGACGTACGACGTCATGGTGTCCTGCGGCAGGAGGTTCCACTGCGCGTCCTTGCCCGGCACGTCGTACCGGAAGCGGTACTCCCTGGCGGTCTGCGTCTGCCAGCCGGCGACCATCGGCCGCGTGCCCGAGGGCGCCGGGCTGTCGCCGCCCGTGGGCTTGTCGCCCTTCTTGGCGCCCGGGTCGGGGGCGATGACGCTCTGCCCCTTGTCGTCCTTCTTGGCCTCGTCGCTCTTCTTGTCGTCCTTCAGCAGGAAGAACGCGCCACCGCCGATGACGGCCAGCGCCACGACACCGCCGACGACGGCGAGCAGGGTCTTGTTGCTCTTCCCCTGCGGCGCGGGCGCGGGAGCGGGCGGCTGCGTGCCGTACGGGGACGGCGGCCGCATGCCCGGCGGGGGCGGCGGCTGCATCCCGGACGGCGGGGGCGGCTGCGTCCCCGGCGGAGGCGGCGGGGTCACGGCCGGCTGCGCGAAGACGGTCGGCTGCGCGTGCAGCCCGCCGCCGGGCGGCGCCACGGCGGGCTGATCGACGGCCGTGGCCTCCGGGCGCTGCTGAGGTTGGTGGGGCTGCTGGGGATTCTGAGGCCAAGACATGCGCGTAACTCTATGCAGCGCACGTCGCTGATCCATTGAGGCAAATCAACAGATCAGCAACGTTCGCACCGGCGCGCGGTGTCCTAATCCTCCAGAACCGGCAGCAATTCCGGCAGATGGCCGTCCGACATCGCCGCCGCCGACAGCCGTTCCTGTGACACCTCGCCGTAGAGCGTGGTGCGCGCGCGTGCCGGGCGGCCCGCCGACTCCGCTATCGCGACGAGGTCCTGGACAGAGCGGTACGAACCGTAAGAAGAGCCCGCCATGCGGGAGATGGTCTCCTCCATCAGCGTGCCGCCCAGGTCGTTCGCCCCGGAGCGCAGCATCTCCGCCGCGCCGTCGGCGCCCAGTTTGACCCAGCTCGTCTGGATGTTGGTGATGTGCGGGTGCAGCAGCACCCGGGCCATCGCCGTGACCGCCCGGTTGTCACGCATCGTCGGACCGGGGCGGGCGATGCCCGCGAGGTAGACGGGGGCGTTGGTGTGGATGAAGGGCAGGGTCACGAACTCCGTGAAGCCGCCCGTCTCCTGCTGGATGCGCGCGAGCGTCCGGAAGTGGCCGAGCCAGTGCCGGGGCTGGTCCACGTGCCCGTACATCATCGTGGACGAGGACCGGATGCCCACCTCGTGCGCCGTCCTCACGACGTCGATCCACGTCGCGGTGGGCAGCTTGCCCTTGGTGAGGACCCAGCGGACCTCGTCGTCGAGGATCTCGGCGGCCGTGCCGGGGATGGTGTCGAGCCCGGCCTCCTTGGCGGCGGTCAGCCACTCGCGGACGGACATGCCCGTGCGCGTCGCGCCGTTGACGACCTCCATCGGCGAGAAGGCGTGGACGTGCATGCCGGGGACGCGCTCCTTCACCGCGCGCGCGATGTCGAAGTAGGCCGTGCCCGGCAGGTCCGGGTGGATGCCGCCCTGCATGCAGACCTCGACCGCGCCCACGTCCCACGCCTGCTGGGCCCGGTCGGCGACCTGCGACAGGGACAGGGTGTAGGCGTCGGCGTCCGTGCGGCGCTGGGCGAACGCGCAGAAACGGCAGCCGGTGTAGCAGACGTTGGTGAAGTTGATATTGCGCGTGACGATGTACGTGACGTCGTCACCGACCGTCGCCCGGCGCAGCTCGTCCGCGATGCGGCACAGCGCGTCGAGGGCGGGGCCGTCGGCGTGCAGCAGGGCGAGCGCCTCGGAGTCCGTGAGCTTGGTGGGGTCGTCGGCGGCCTGGGACAGGGCGGCGCGCACGTCGCCGTCGATGCGGGAGGGCACCATGCCGGGGGCGGCGGCCTCGCGCAGCGCCTCCCAGTCGCCGTACACCTCGTCGAAGTCCTCACGCCGGTCGCCGGTGCGACCCTCCGTGTCGACGGCGCGGTGCAGGTCCGTACGGCCCGCGGCGACGAAGACGTCCTCCGGCTCCTGCCAGGGGCGCCCCTCCACCACGGCGTCCTCGCGGGCCAGGCCCGTCTCCGGGTCGGCGAGCGCGCGGACGTGCGGCAGCAGCCGGGGGTCCAGCCAGGGCTCGCCGCGCTGGACGAACTCGGGGTAGACGGCGAGACGTTCCTTCAGCTCGAAGCCCGCGGCCGCCGAGCGCTCGGCCAGCTCCTCGATCTGCGGCCAGGGGCGCTCGGGGTTGACGTGGTCGGGGGTGAGCGGCGAGACGCCGCCCCAGTCGTCGATGCCCGCGCCGATGAGCCGCGCGTATTCGTCGTCCACGAGGTTGGGCGGCGCCTGGAGGCAGGCGGACGGGCCCATGATGTGCCGGGCGACGGCGACGGTGGCGACCAGGTCGTCCAGCTCCGCGTCCGGCATGCCGCGCATCGCCGTGTCCGGCTTGGCGCGGAAGTTCTGCATGATGAGTTCCTGGATGCCGTGGTAGGCGCGGGAGACGCGGCGCAGCGCGAACAGCGACTCCGCGCGCTCCTCGGGCGTCTCCCCGATGCCCAGCAGCAGCCCGCTGGTGAAGGGCACGGAGCTGCGGCCGGCGTCCTCCAGGACGCGCAGCCGGACGGCCGGTTCCTTGTCGGGCGAGCCGTAGTGCGGGCCGCCGGGCTCGCTCCACAGCCGCTCGGCCGTGGTCTCCAGCATCATCCCCATCGAGGGGGAGACCGGCTTGAGCCGCTGGAAGTCCGTCCAGGTCATGACGCCCGGGTTGAGGTGGGGCAGCAGCCCGGTCTCCTCCAGGATGCGGATCGCCATGGCGCGGACGTACGCGATGGTGTCGTCGTACCCCTCGGCCTCCAGCCACTCGCGGGCCTCGGGCCAGCGGTCCTCCGGCTTGTCCCCGAGGGTGATCAGCGCTTCCTTGCAGCCGAGCTCGGCGCCGCGCCGGGCGATGGCCAGCACCTCGTCGGGCGACATGAACATCCCGTGGCCCGCGCGGCGCAGCTTGCCCGGCACGGTCGCGAAGGTGCAGTAGTGGCACTTGTCGCGGCACAGGCGGGTGAGCGGGATGAAGACGCTCTTGGAGTACGTGATGACACCGGGCCGCCCGGCGGCTTCCAGCCCGGCGTCGCGCACGCGCGCGGCGGACGCGCACAGGTCGTCGAGATCCGCGCCGCGTGCCTGGAGCAGCACGGCGGCCTCGCTCACGTCCAGCGCCACCCCGTCGCGGGCGCGCCTGAGCGCCCGCCGCATGGCGTTGGCGGTGGGTCCTGCCTGCGAGTTTTCGTGGGCACGGGAAGTCATTGTCCGAGCCTATGCGACGGGGTCGCGGGCGGCTCTGGGGCACCGTCAGTAACCCCCACGGGGTCTGTGTCCGCGGGTACGGCTCCGCCGTGGGGCGCCTGCGGCGGGCTTTTTCCCCAGCCCCGCCCCTTCCCGAAACTGGGGGTGATCCCCCAGACCCCCAGCAACACGGCTTCGCCGCGATGTCCTCAAACGCCGGACGGGCTGGCTTTCCAGCCCGTTGGGGGCACCTCCCAGCGGTAGCTGGGGGAGTTTGAGGACGCGGCCGCAGGCCGCTGGGGTCCGGGGTCTCCCCCCACGCGGCGGAGCCGCACATCAGACGCAGCCGGGAAGGGGCAGGGCTGGGGAAAAAGCACCGCAGGCCGACGAACCCGCACCCGGGGGCCGGGGAAAAAGCCCGCCGCAGGCGCCCACCACCGGTCACAGAAAATCCGCATGCGCGTCCAGCGCCCGAAGCACCTCCCCCTCCCCCGCCGACGGCAGACCCACCACGACCTCCCGCAACCCCAACTCCGCGAAATGCGAGAGCTTCCCCGCCGACGGCCGCACCGCGTACGGCACCACCTCCGGCTCGCCGGGGCGCCCCGCCGCGGACCACGCCTCGCGGAGCTGCGGGATCGTGTCCCGCAGGCCGCTGCCGCCCACCGGCAGCCAGCCGTCCGCGTACTCCGCGATGTGCGCGAAAAGCTTCGGCCCGGCCGCGCCGCCGATGAGGATCCGGGGGCCGACCAGCGGCTCACCGCCCTTCCGGGCGCGTGGCGGGCGCACCGGCTTGGGGTGGGCCCAGCTCGCGCTCACGGAGCCGAACTCGCCCTCGTACGCGGTCGGTTCGTCCGCCCACAGGGCCCGCATCAGTGCCATCCGGTCGCGGACCAGCTCGCGCCGCCGCGCCCAGGGCACGCCGTGGTCGGCGGCCTCCTCCACGTTCCAGCCGAAGCCGATGCCGAGCGTGAAGCGGCCGCCGCTGACGTGGTCGAGGGTGGCGGCCTGCTTCGCGAGGTGGACCGGGTCGTGCTGGGCGACAAGCGCCACGCCCGTGCCGAGCGTGATCCGCTCGGTGACCGCCGCCGCCTGTCCGAGCGCCACGATCGGGTCGAGCGCGCGGCCGTACTCGCGCGGCAGCGGGCCGCCCATCGGCGCGGGGGTGTCGCGGCTGACGGGGATGTGGGTGTGTTCGGGGAGGTAGAGCCCGTCGAAGCCGCGCTGTTCCAGCTCGCGCGCGAGCCGGACGGGGCTGATCGTCTCGTCGGTGAGAAAGACCGTGGTGGCAATCCGCATCCGGGGCACCTCCGTCGGGGCTGTGGCTGGCGCGGGGTGACGTGGGTCACCCCCGGGGTTCCGGCTGTCACCGTATGCCCAACGGGGCGTCAGGGGGGCCGACCGGCCGGTCGCGCCATGCGACTGTCGTAATCCCGCCTTACCCGTACGGCCCTCCCGGGGCCCGGCGAATCCACCCCGGACCGCCCGGGACCGCCCGCGGACCGCAATCCACCCGCCCGCGCCCGTTCCCCCGCGCGCCACCCGGGCGTACAACGGTGTCCCTGGCGGCCCTCCCTTCCAGCCGGAGGCACAGATGCGCAGACGTGAACTGCTGAGGATCACCGCGGGCGCCGCCGGCGCGCTTACGCTCGAAGGCGTGACGTTCGCCCACGCCGACGCGCGGACCGGCGGCGAGGAGTCCCGCAAGGTCACCGGCCGGCTGCCGACCGGTGCGCCGGACTACGTCTATCTCCCGGTGGAGGTGCCGGACGGCGTCCGGGAGCTGGCCGTGTCCTACACCTACGACCGGCCGTCCGTCCCGCCCGGCACCCAGGGCAACGCCTGTGACATCGGCATCTTCGACGAGCGCGGCACGGAGCTGGGCGGGCGCGGCTTCCGGGGCTGGTCGGGCGGGGCGCGCACGGAGTTCGCGATCAGCGCCGAGCGTGCGACGCCCGGCTATCTCGCGGGTCCCGTGCGGGCCGGCACCTGGCATGTGGTCCTCGGGCCCTACACGGTCGCGCCGCAGGGCCTGGCGTATGAGGTGACGGTGACCCTCCGCTACGGCCCGGCGGGCCGTACGCCGGCCCCGGTGCACCCGCCGCAGCGGGCGAAGGGGCGGGGGCGCGCGTGGTACCGCGGCGACAACCACCTGCACAGCGTCCACTCCGACGGCAAGCGCACCCCCGCCGAGATCGCGGCCGCGGCGCGCGCCGCCGGGCTGGACTGGATCACGACGACCGAGCACAACACGACGTCCGCGCACGGCGCGTGGGAGGGGCTGTGGGGTGACGACCTGCTGATCCTCACCGGCGAGGAGATCACCACGCGCAACGGCCACGTGGTCGCCCTCGGCACCGACCCCGGCGTCTTCCTCGACTGGCGCTACCGCGCCCGGGACCACGCCTTCGGCCGCTTCGCGCGCGCCATCCACCGGGCGGGCGGCCTGGTCGTCCCCGCCCATCCGCACGCGACGTGCGTCGGCTGCGGCTGGAAGTTCGGCTTCGCCGACGCCGACGCGGTGGAGGTGTGGAACGGCCCGTTCACCCCGGACGACGAGATCGCGATCGCCGAGTGGGACAACACCCTCGTCGCCTCCGTGCGCCAGGGCGGACCCTGGCTGCCCGCCATGGGCAACAGCGACGCCCACCGCGAGCCGCAGGTCGTCGGCCTGCCGCAGACGGTCGTGCTCGCCGACGACCTCTCCCGCGCCGCGCTCCAGGAGGCCATCCGCTCCGGCCGCAGCTGGATCGCGGAATCCTCGGCGGTGAAGCTGTCGTTCACGGCGACGGGCGACCGGGGCGCGCACGCGGGCATCGGTGAACGGCTGCGCGTGGACGCCGGTTCGCCGGTCGCCGTGCGGCTGGAGGTGACGGGCGCCCCGGGCTGCACGGCGCACTTCGTGACGGACCAGGGGCAGCTCTTCACCGCGCCCGTCCCGGCGGACGGCCGCGTCGAGTGGCGTACGACGCCGTCGTACGCGGCGTACGTGCGGGCCGAGGTCCGGCACGCGTCGGGGGCCATGGCGGCGATGACGAACCCCGTCTTCCTGGGCCACGAGTGATGCGGCTAGCAGGGGGACCCTTACGGGGCGTTGCCCCGGCCGGAGCGCCCCGCGCCCCCGAAGATGGGCGGAGCCGCCTGTGGCTCACCCGTCGACGAGAAGAAGGCGTTCCATGCGTGCTCACATCCGTAAGCCTGTCATCGCTGGTGTCCTGACCGCCGGGGCACTGCTCGGGAGCGCGGGTGCCGCTGCCGCCCACGACGGCTCCCCCGCCCGCGACTGGGGCGCGAGCGGGATGGTCTCGGGCCAGAACCTCCAGATCCTCAGCGGCCTCCCGCACGCGTGCGACGCCGGCCTCGACGGGCCGGCCTTCCTCCACACGGCGGCGAGCTGCGTGCGGAGCTAGCTGTATTGCCCTGTCCGGATGCGACGAGACCCGGCGCCCCTTCGAGGGGTGCCGGGTCTCTCGCGTGATCGGCGGCCGACGCCTCCTGACAGCCGGCGCTTGACCTCAAGTTTGATTCAGGTTCTACGTTTTCCTCACCAGCCAAGATCGACAGATGGTGAGGGCAGGACCATGGAGTACTCGCACAGCGACGCCGAGCTGGTCAACCAGCCGATCGGCTACTGGGCCACCGCCGCCGGGCGGGCCGTGGTGGGGAACATCCGGGGCGGGCTCGCGCAGTACGGGATATCGCAGCCGCAGTGGTGGGTGCTCAACCGGAATGGACAGACCCGCGAGGAGGCCACGTCCGTGCTGCTCCACTACGTCATGCCGGGCGACGACCTCGACGCCGAGATCGACGGCCTGCTCGACCGGGGGCTGATCACGCTCGGCGCGGAGAACCGCATCACCCTGACCGGCGAGGGCGAAAGGGTGCTGGCCCTGTGCGCGGCCTGGCAGAAGGACGCGCGGGAGCGCACCCACGACGGCATCACGGACGAGGAGTACGTCAGCGCCCTCAAGGTCCTCCAGCGAATGATCCACAACGTGGGCGGCAAGGCTTGGCACCATTAGGCAGTGGCCGGGCGCGGTTCCAGCGAACGACGCGACGGCATCACGATGATCTAGGGAGACCCTCCGCATGTGGAACGGCGACGCACTCGACCTCGACGCCTATCTGGCCCACCTCGGCCACGAAGGGGACCGCTCCCCCACCCTGGCGACGCTGCGCGCGCTGCACCGGGCGCACGTCCTCTCGGTGCGCTGGGAGAACGTCGAGGCGGTGCTGCGCAAGAGCCGCTCGCTCGACCTCGAGTCGGTCCAGGCCAGACTGATCGGCAGCCCGCTCGGCGGCACGTGCTTCGAGCACGTCACCCTCTACGCGGCGGCCCTGGAGCGCCTCGGATTCCGCTTCTTCGCGGTCCAGGGCCGGGTCCAGCTGGGCGCGACCACCATCAGGCCCGCGACGCACGCCATGGTGATCGTGGAACTGGAAGGCAGGCGCTGGCTCAGCGACATCGGCTTCGGGGGGAGCCCGCTGGAGCCCATCGAACTGACCGACGCGACGGACACGACGGACGGCGTATGGGCGTACCGGCTGCGCCGCGAGGAGGTCACGCCGGGCGCCGACGGGTGGGCGCTCCACCAGCCGACGAGCGAGGGCGACGGCTGGATGGTCCGGCACACGTTCACGCTCGACCCGCAGTATCCGGCCGACTTGCGGGTGACGAACCACTACGGCGCGAGCAGCCCGCAATCCCCTTTCAGCAACCGCCTCGTGGCGCAGCGCCTCCACCCGGACCGCCTGCACATGCTCGACAACCTCACCCTGACCACGACGAGGCCGGGCGCCCGCCCGGAGACGCGGGAGCTGGAGCCGCGCGAGGTGCCGAAGGTGCTGGCGGATGTCTTCGGGATCGAGCTGCCGACGGGGGATGCGGAGCTGTTGCTGAGCAAGTTGGGCTGATGTGCGGTCAGTTCAGCCTTAGGTGACGGCGGCCGCCGCCGAGGCCCCGCGCCGGGGCCCGACGGCGCGTGGCGTCAGGCGGACCGGCTGACGTCGTCGTAGTCGGTGGAGGCCGACAGTTCGGCCCATGCCAGCATGTCGCGCTCGAAGGCGTCGCGTCCGGCCTGGACGTACCGGAGCGCGTCGGTGCCGAGCAGCAGGCGGGCCGGCGGCCGCTCGGCCGCCACGATGCGCAGCACGGCGGCCGCGGCCTTGTCCGGGTCGCCCGGCTGCTGCCCCCGGCCCTGGATGCGCCGGGCGCGCAGCGGCTCGAACAGCTCGTCGTAGTCGGCGATCGCACGGGGCGCGCGGACCATCGAGCGGCCGGACCAGTCGGTGCGGAAACTGCCCGGCTCCAGGGCCGTGACATGGACGCCGAGAGCGGCGACCTCCTTGCCGAGCGTTTCGAGGATGCCCTCCAGCGCGAACTTGCTGCCGTGGTAGAAGCTGAGGCCCGGCATGGTGGTCAGCCCGCCCATCGAGGTGACGCCGATGATGTGGCCCGAGCGGCGCTTCCGCATGTGCGGCAGCACGGCCTTGATCACCGCCACGGTTCCGTGGACGTTCACCTCGAACTGGCGGCGGAGGTCGTCCATCGACGACTCCTCGAAGAGGCCCTCATGGCCGTAGCCGGCATTGGCGACGAGGACGTCGACCGGGCCCAGGTCGCGCTCGGCCTCCGCCACGACCGTGCCCACCGCGTCATGGTCGGTCACGTCCAGGACGCGGGCGTGCGCGTCGCCGGCGAGCGCCGCGAAGGCCCGTGCGTCGGCGGGCGTGCGCACCGTGCCCACCACCCGGTGGCCCGCGGCCAGCGCGCCGCACGCGAACGCGCGGCCCAGGCCGGTGCTGACGCCGGTGATCAGAAATGTCTTGGTGTCCGACACAGGAGTTCCCTTCGTACGGTGCGAACGGAGGCCGGCCGGGGCGGTTGGGCCCCGGCCGGGCTCGACGCGTTCCACTTCAGCACCGGAATCGGCCGCCGACGGGGTTCAAGGGGGTCCGCTTCGCCCCGGGGACAGCCGGACCGGGGGACTGCCAGTCCCCCCTTCGCCGGGCGTCGGGGCGATCTTTGGCCCTATCGTGAACGGCATGGACCGCAACACAGCACTCGGTGAGTTCCTCCGCTCCCGGCGGGCACGGATCACCCCGCGCCAGGCGGGCCTGCCCGACGACGGGGGCTCCCGGCGGGTGCCGGGACTGCGCCGCGAAGAGGTCGCGCAGTTGGCGGGCGTGAGCGTCGACTACTACATACGCCTGGAGCGCGGACGCCCGCTGAACGTCTCCGAGACCGTGCTGGACGCCGTCTCCCGCGCGCTGCGCCTCGATCCCGTCGAACGCACCCACCTCTTCCAGCTCGCCAGGCCCGCCGCGAGCCGCCCCCGCCGCGCGGCGACGCGTCCGCAGCCGGTCCGCCCGGGCCTGCGCGACCTGCTCCGGATCCTGGAGCACACCCCCGCCCTGGTGCTGGGGCGGCGGCTGGACGTACTCGCGTCCAACCGGATGGCACGCGCGCTGCTCACCGACTTCGACGCGCTGCCGCACCGCGAGCGGAATCTGGTGCGGTTCATGTTCCGCGACGAGACCGCGCGCTCGCTGTACACCCACTGGGAGACCCACGCCCAGGACATCGTCGCCTCGCTCCGGCGCGACGCCGGACGCCATCCCCACGATCCGCTGCTGGCCGAACTCGTCGGCGAACTCTCCATCGCCGACGAGGACTTCCGCCGCTGGTGGGCCGATCAGAACGTGCACCGCCACACGCACGGCAGCAAACACTTCCACCACCCGGTCGCGGGCCCGCTCACCCTCAATTACGAGTCCCTCACCCTGCCCGCCGACCCGGATCAGCGGCTGAGTGTCTACACGGCCGAGGCAGGCTCCAGTTCGGAAGAGGCGCTTCGGCTATTGGGGGCGTGGGTTCGGCAGCCGGAGAATGCGTATGGGGAGCACGCGGATCTTTAGGAGAGGCGCGGGACACGGGGCGAGGGGAGGTCGCGGCGTCCGCCGGCTGGGGCCCTGCTCCTGTTCACGGCAGCCTGGCAGGGGGAGGAGCCTCCTTCACGCCGGGTGAGGCCGGGGAAGTCCAAGTAGCGATTCACCGATGCCCCTCGGGCCGCTGACCTGGTGGTTTGTGCAGGGCATGCCCTGCACGGGCTGTTCAGACGTCGCCGTGCTGTGGGTGGTCGGCAGCCGAAACCCGGCTGGTCGCCAGCCAGGATCGCGCGGGTTCGGCGGGATGCGTGGTGTCCACGGTGAGGTGGAGCCGGGTACCGCCTTCGCGGCCGGCCGGGTAGCTGCGTTGTTCGGTGGAATCGAAGCAGTGCCGGAGGACTTCCGCGACGCGGCGGGCGGTCTCGGGGGACGCGGCGACGACGCGAATGTCGGCGCACCCCGCCGGGGGCACCGGATCCGCTGGGGCAGGAGTGGGCGTGGTGTGTGCGGACGTCATGTTCACCTCCTCCGTCCGGAGAAGATCCGGCGGCGTTCGCGATCCCCGTGCGGTTGCTCGCGGCGGTTACGGGCGAGGAGGGGGCCGGCGGGGTCGATGGCCGACCGGGGGCGCTTCCGGCTTCTGCTGTCGCGCCACGGCAGGACACCGCTGTAGTGGAAGCTCGCGATCCGTTCGTCGTGCTGGGCGTTGAGCCGGTGGATCAGGAGGGCTCCCGCAGTGATCAGGCCCAGGATCACGACCAGGGTGACGGCGATCTCCACTGCCTTCACATCCCTCGGGCGGAGCGCGGAGGCCCGGTCGGGTTCCCGGCCGGTGGTGGCGCGGTCCCGCCCTCGGTCTCCCATTCCTCTTCGCGGTCCCGTGACTCCGCCGCGTCGTCGGCCGCTCGCTCGTCCTCCATCAGCCTGCTCGCGGTGAGGAGGCCTCCGGGGGTGGCCGCGGCGGACATCAGTCTGGCGGCCGCGGCCGGGTCGGTCTCCGGCGGGATGATCAGCAGGTCCAGGCGGTCCGCGGTGCAGGAGAACACAAGGAGCTTGTGGGGGTCCTGCTCATTGGCGAACCACCCCACGTGCACCGTGTGTCCGGTGACGGGAACCTTGCGCGGGATCACGGGCCAGAAGGCCGGATTCACCGTGACGCGGGCGACCCGCCCCCAGGAGGGGTCCAGCCTCTCCGCCAGTGCGGGGAGCTCGCGGGAGAGGTCACGCGAGCGAGGCCACCAGGAGCCGTCCAGGAGCCCCGGCGCCGTTCCTGACGTCAGGGACAGGCGAGCGGGCGGCGAGGGGGCATGCTCCTCGGTGGGCGTAGGGTCGATGGTCACGGCCATGATGCAACCTGCCCCCGGGCTCGTCGTCGGCCCGGCATTGCGACTCGCCAGGAACGACACCCGCGTGGAGGCCGGTGTACGAAGCGTTCCCGGTTTCTTCACCCTACTCCGGCAGACGGCCCACAGGCCCCGCGCGACCGGGCAATCTTGCGGGAGCACGGGCGTACGACGGCGGCCCTGCGGGCGACCCCGCCGCCGGCCCGCGGAGTACGGTGGGTTTACTGCGAGCGCTTCACCCGGTGCTCTCGGCACATTGCCGGACGACGAGCGAATGCGCCGGAACTCTCGGAGACAGGCGAGCACACCATGGCCACGTCCGATACCCCACGCCTTCCCGGGCTTCTGCCGGATGCGATTCACCACGCCGTGAGACCTGGGACGGCACTCCTGCGGCTGGAGACGACACAAGAGCGCGGGGGCGTCCTGGACGGCGCGTGGTGGCCGCGCTCCCGCGACATCCACGCCGAGCTTCCCGGTCTGATCACCGCCCTGACCGAGCACCTCGGGCCCATCATGCGCGTGGGCCTGGACGGGAGTGCCTGGGAGGAGCTCCCGGCGCGGCTGACCGTCGACGACCGGGTTGTGCACATCGACTCCTTTCCTGTCAGTGACGACACGGTCCTCATCAGCCGGGGCGACAACGATCACTTCGCCCTGCTGGTGGTCCCGCCCGACGCGGCACCCGACGCGGCGCGGGCCGCAATGGCCAGAGCCGTACGGGCCGACAATGTCACCCAGGCCGAACAGATCCTCATCGACACCGGCAGCACTCCGCGGCCCTGAACGCCCGGGCAGCGCGGCGTACGGTCAGCCGAGGAAGGACAACCGGACCTTTCGGTCGGCGGTGTCCCGCCCGGTGGTCACCAGAACGACGGACTGCGAGCTCCCCAGCTCCAGCTCACCGCCGACCACCGGCAGCGTGGCGTGCGGCGGGACCAGGGCCGGGAGCATGTGATCGCGGCCGGGGCCCGCGCCGCCGTGGCGGTCCCGCCAGCGGTCGTCCGCGCGAAGAACCTCACGGAGGGCCGCCAGCAGGTCGTTGTCACTGCCGGCCCCGGTCTCGATGAGAGCCAGGCCGGACGTCGCGTGCGGGGTGAAGACGTTCAGCAGTCCGTCTCTCCCGTGAGCGACCTCCCGGAGGAACGCGGAGCACGCGTTCGTCAGGTCGTGCATGGTTTCGGCGGAGCCGGTTGTCACGTGGACAGTGCGGGTGGTGAAGGTACCAGTCATGGTTCACCAGTACCCGCTGGACAGGAGCAGCGCTGACGGCTGGGCGGGTTGTTTCCGCCGGACTCCGATCACCGAAGCCGCCCCCGGCGTCCTGCCGCGAGCCGCCACGTGGTGGGAGATCACCCAGGCCGGGGTGATGTGCCCCTGTTCTGCCTGGTGGGATCGCCTCCCACCGGCTATGGACGCCGCCGTCGAGGTCGCCGAGCGTCATCGCGCAGCTGGGCGGCGCGGACTCCGCCCGCGGCGCCATCGTCGGCCGAGCTGCGCAGCCAGCTCGCCGCCCACCGCACGGCCCGCCCCGTCGCGGACTCCCTCGACCTCACTGCGCAGCCCACCCACGATCTTCCCTTTGCGCCAGGGTTCGTTGTCCTGGAGCCCGTCGGAGGCGAGCATCAGCCAGTTCTTCTACGGCACCGTGCGCGGCGGTTCGGTGGGTGGCGAGGCGGGTGTTCGCCTCGCGCATGCCGAGCCAGTCTTTCCGCACCTCCAACTGGTGGCGCAGCTCGACGAGTTCGAGGCAGGTGGGGCAGGTCTCGGACGGGGCGAGGACGATGACGCCGGGGCCTGACGAGCCGGCCACGGCGACGAGGCCGCGGCGCAGGCGGCGCTGCTCGTGACGGAGGGCTTCGGCGGCTCGGCCCAGGCTTCTGACGCAGGCGATCGCGGATACGTATCCGTCACCGGGGCCGAGCCGCAGCCGGTAGCGGGCTTCCCGCACGACGACGAGGGCTTCCAGCCGCACGGGGTCTCCGACGGGGCGAGCGCTCGCGGCGGTCTCGACGTCGTCGGCGGTCGCGGTGATGAAGCGGCGGAGGCAAGCGGTGAGCCAGGTCAGTCGGCCGGGGGGTGCGAGGAGTCGTTGCATGGCGTTGGCTTCGCGGATCACGTCATCGATGACGGTTTCGTCGGGTGGGGTGAGCCCTCCGCCGAGGTGGCTGGTGTGGGGGAACGGAGGCATGGGGGAGCTCCTAGGGCAGGTGTGCGGGGGCGACAGCCGGGCGCGCCGGGCGCACTGATTACGTTCCTCCAGCTCCGAGTTGCCTTTCAACTTAGAGGCATGAACTCCTTGAAATTGGCATATGACAAACCCTGGAGATCGCTTGCTCAAGGGGCTACAGGGGGTGGGAAACTCCCAACTGGGGTGCACTGAGGGGCAACAGAGGCGCGCTGAGGGCCAACAGGGTCGCGTCGAGGGCATACAGAGGCACGTCGGCGGGCACAGCATCAGGAGGGCTCAGAGTGGCAGCACGACGCGGTCCGACGTTCCGTCGGAGAGAGCTGGGCAAGGAGCTTCGGCGACTGCGGGAGAAGAAGGGGATCGGGACGAAGGAGGCCGCCGCAGCCATCGAGAGCTCGGAGTCCAAACTCAACAGGGTTGAATCCGGTCACAACCAGCTACCGCGCGTCCGCGACCTGGAAGACCTGCTGGACCTGTACAACGTCACGGAGCGCGCCGCCCGCGAGCACTTGCTGATGCTGCACCGCGACTCACTCAGCGCGGACTGGTACCGGCCCTACCAGAACTTCATGCCGTCGGGGCAGCCGCTTTACGCGGGCCTGGAGTCCGATGCCGCCGCGATGCGGGCGTGGCACTCACAGCTCGTCTTCGGACTCTTGCAGACCGAGAACTACACCCGGTCCCTGTTCATGACGGCGAAGCCGGTGGACGAAAGGACGACCGAGTTCGTCGAGGAGAGCGTGGCCCTCCGCATGAAGCGAAAGTCGATCATCCACAGGGACGACCCGACTGAACTACGAGTAATCCTCGACGAAGCCGCTCTCCGCCGGATGGTCGGCGGAACGGATGTCATGCGTGAACAGTACGAGGAGATCGAAAGAGTGGCCGCACTCGATCACGTGACCGTCCAGATCCTTCCGCAGAACCTGCCCGCTTATCGGGCGCTTGCGAATTTCGTCATTCTGGACTTCGACGCAGGGCTCGACCCAGTCGTCATGGAAGAAGGCGCCTCGGTCATGACGGTGTCCGACAAGCCCCGCGAGGTCTGGAAGCACGCCCGGAAGTTCGACGCGATGCGGGAAAGTGCGCTGGCCCCGGCCATGACAGCGGAGTTCCTCCACCGACTGGCGAGAGAGATCGATGACAACTGACACCCGCGCGAAGGCACTCGACGTAGCTGCCGAGGCATTCTGGTTCAAGTCTTCCTACAGCGGCGACAACGGGGGCGGCGGCTGCGTATCGATCGCCACGCTTCCCCAGAACGTCGCCATACGCGACTCCAAACAACACAACGGCCCCACCACACTCGTCCCCACAGCCACCTGGGCCACCTTCATACACAGCCTCCGCACCGGCCGGCTGGGCAATCCCTGACCGGAATCGATCACCCACGTCCATTACCCATTCGTCAAGCGGATTACCAGACCCAAACTATTTATTGACCGCAACCAGGACATCCACCCCCGCACCCCCCACTAAGGTTTGGCTTCGCTAACCAAAGTGCCACCGCGGACGCGACTCGCGCCGCCGCCCCGGCCGAGAGACCAGCCGGCGTCGTGCCGGGGAGGACGCCCTATGTGGGACGACGCGTTTCCCAGTTTTCTGATCGGGCTGAGGGAAGGGCTCGAAGCCGGGCTCATCGTCTCCGTGCTCGTCGCCACACTCGTGCGGGCGGACGCCAAATCGCGGCTGCCGCAGGTGTGGACGGGAGTCCTGGGCGCGATAGCCCTCTCGCTCAGCTTCGGCGCGGTGCTCACCTTCACCGCCGCCACGCTTTCCGCCACCGCGCAGGAAGCCTTCGGCGGCACGCTCAGCGTGATCGCCGTCGCCTTCGTCACCGCGATGGTCTTCTGGATGCGGCGCTCCGCCCGCAATCTCTCCGGGGAGATCCGGGAGAAGGTCACCAGCGCGCTCGCCATGGGCACGGGGATGCTGATCATCACCTCGTTCCTGGCCGTCGGCCGCGAGGGGCTGGAGACGGCGCTGTTCCTGTGGACGACGGCGCGCGCGGCCGGTGAGTCCGCCGGGCCGATGGCCGGGGCGGGTGCCGGGCTCGTCATCGCGGCAGTGCTCTGCTGGGGGCTCTACCGGCGCGTACTGAAGATCAACCTCACGAAGTTCTTCACCGCCACCGGCATCGTCCTCATCGTCATCGCGGCAGGCGTGCTCGGATACGGCCTGCGGGATCTCCAGGAGGGCGGCGTGCTGCCGGGGCAGAGCGCGTTCGCGTTCGACCTGAGCCGGAGCATCGACGCGAGCTCCTGGTACGGCACGCTCTTGCAGGGCGTCTTCAACCTGACGCCGTCCATGACCTGGTTGCAGGTGATCGCCTACGTCGCCTACCTGGCCGTGGTGATGACCCTCTTCGTACGCGGCGTACGCACGACGGCCCCCAAGACGGCAACCCCGAAGGCCGAGAAGGCCGAGAAGGCCGAGAAGGTGCCCGGCAGCCGGCCCGCCTGGGTCGTCCCCGCCGCCGTCGTGGCCGTGCCCGCCGTCGTCGCCGGTGCCGTCGTCGCGTTCAGCGGCTCGAAGCCCGCGGGCGACCAGACCGTCGCCGTCTCCGAGAAGGACTGCGGCAAGGGCTTCACCGCCCCCGAACCGGGCCGCCGGACCTTCCAGATGCACAACACCGGCGACAAGGTCTCCGAGGTCTATCTCGTCGAGCCCGCGACCAACGCCGTCCACGGCGAGATCGAGGGCCTGGCGCCGGGCACCACCCGCGAGCTGGTCGCCACCGTCGGCGGCGGGGAGTACGCCTGGCGCTGCGTCCCCACCGGCGGCAGGACGGTCACCTCCACGCCCGTGCGCGTCGACGGCGCGGCCGCCAAGGCCGTCGTGCCGGTCTCCGAGAAGGACCTGGCCGCGCCGCTCGGCACGTACAAGGACTACGTGAACAAGGGCCTGGCCACCCTCACCGAGCAGACGGGCAAGCTCGACCAGGACATCGAGAGCGGCGACCTCGACGCCGCCCGCGAGGACTGGCTCACCGCCCACCTCTCGTACTCCTCCCTCGGCGCGGCCTACGGCACCTTCCAGGACTTCGACAAGAAGATCAACGGGCGGACGGCCGGGCTCCCGGACGGCGTCAAGGACAAGGACTTCTCCGGCTTCCACCGGATCGAGTACGGCCTGTGGCACGGGCAGTCGGCCGACGATCTGCGCGGCCCGGCGCAGCAGCTCGCGAAGGACGCCGACGGCCTGCGGAAGGCGTTCCCCACCCAGGACTTCGACCCCGGTGACCTGCCACTGCGCGCCCACGAGATCCTGGAGAACACGCTCCAGTTCGAGCTGACCGGCGACTCCGACCAGGGCAGCGGCACGAACCTCGCCACCGCAGACGCCAACCTCGCGGGCACCCGCGAACTCCTCGACGTGCTGCGCCCGCTGCTCACCGCCCGGGACACCAGGCTGCTGCCCACGGTCGACGCCGACATCGACCGCGTGCAGAAGCTGCTCGACGGCGCGCACCACGACGACCGGTGGACGCCGGTCGACAAGCTCGACGCGGGCACCCGTGCCCGGCTCGACGGGGCGACGGGGCAGTTGCTGGAGGATCTCGCCCCGGTCCCCGACCTCCTCGAGATCCGCAAGGCCGGCTGAACCGTGCCCACCGCCGACCGCCCCGAAGGGAACCCGAACATGACCGCCGACTCCGCCTGCCCGCAGGGTGGCTTCTCCACCGGCCGCCGCGGCTTCGTCAAGACGGCGCTGGGCACGGGCGCGGCCGGGGTCGCCCTCGCCGGTGGCGGCTTCGCGCTCGGCCAGACCGTCGGCGCGCAGCCGGCGCGGGCGGCCGGCAGCGAGGCGCCGGGGAAGACGGAGTTCCACGGCGTGCACCAGGCGGGCATCACCACCCCGCAGCCCGCGGCCGCCGCCTTCATATCGTTCGACGTGATCGGCGAGAACCGCAAGGACCTCGCCGAGCTGTTCAGGACGATCACCGAGCGGGCCCGCTTCCTGACAGCGGGCGGCGCGCCCGCCGACCTCGGCGTCGGCGCACCGCCCTCGGACAGCGGGATCCTCGGCCCGACCGTCCCCGCCGACGATCTCACCGTCACCCTCGGCGTCGGGGCGTCCCTCTTCGACGGGCGCTTCGGGCTCGCCGGTGCCAAGCCGCGCCGCCTCACGCCGATGCGCACCTTCCCCAACGACAACCTGCGCGCGGCCGAGTGCCACGGCGACCTCTCCCTCCAGATCTGCGCGGCCCGGCAGGACGTCGTGCTGCACGCCTTGCGCGACATCGCCCGGCACACGCGTGGCGCGATGCAGGTCAAGTGGCGTATCGACGGCTTCCAGAGCACGCCGCGCCCGACCGGCGCGCAGCGCAACCTGCTCGGCTTCAAGGACGGCATCGCCAATCCGGACACGGACTCGTCGCGCGAGATGAGCCGCCTGGTGTGGGTGACGGAGCGGCTCGGGGAGCCCTCCTGGGCCGTGGGCGGCAGCTATCAGGTGATCCGCGTCATCCGGATGCTGGTGGAGTTCTGGGACCGCGTCTCGCTCACCGAGCAGGAGAAGATGTTCGGCCGCCGCAAGGACACGGGCGCGCCGCTGGACGGGGCGAAGGAGACCGACAGCCCCAACTACGCCAAGGACCCCAAGGGCGAGGCCATTCCGCTCACCGCCCACATCCGCATGGCCAACCCCCGTACGGCGAAGACCGACGACTCCCGCCTCCTGCGGCGCGGCTACAACTACGACCGGGGCATCGACGCCGTCGGCAACCTCGACATGGGCCTGGTCTTCTGCGCCTACCAGCAGGACGTACGGCGGCAGTTCGAGGCCACGCAGGAGCGGCTGATCGACGAACCGCTCGTCGACTACATCTCGCCGACCGGCGGCGGCTACTTCTTCGCGCTGCCCGGCGTCAGGGACTCCCACGACTGGCTGGGGCGGACGCTGCTGGGCGGCTGAGGCGGCGGCGTCGGCTCGGGCATCGGCATCGGCATCGGCATCGGCATCGGCATCGGCCGAGGATTCGGCTCAGGCTTCGGCTGAAACGACGCCGTCAGTCCTCCATCACCAGCGCCGGGGTCGACCGCGTCAGCACCTCGCCGCGGAAGAACGCCGGGCTCCGGCGCCGCATCAGCAGCATCAGCACCACCCCGAGCAGCAGCAGGCCCACGCCGATCACGAACACCGACCCCACGCCCATGACCGAACTGCCGCTGCCGTACGCGGGGTTCCACATGTCGTACAGCGTCTTGCCGAACACGGCCGCCAGCAGCACCCCGCCCAGCAGGGGGAAGACGCCCTTGAAGAGCGCGTCGCGCACCGAGCGGCCGAGCTCGCCGCGGAAGTACCAGGCGCAGGCGAAGGCCGTGATCGAGTAGTAGAAGCAGATCATGAGGCCGAGGGCGTAGATGGTGTCGATGAGGACGTTCTCGCTGAGGAAGCTCATGACGGCGTAGAAGACGCCGGTGGCGACGCCTGCGGCGACGGTCGCGCGGCCCGGTGACTTGAAGCGCGGGTGGACGCGCGCGAAGGACGGCGGGAGGGCCTGGTAGGTGCTCATGGCCAGCACCGTGCGGGCCACCGGCAGGAAGGTCGTCTGAAGGCTGGCGGCCGCCGAGGCGAGCACCGCCACGAAGAGCAGCACGCCCAGCACCGTGCCGAGCACGGGGTCGGCCAGGGCGGCGAAGACGTTGTCGGCGGTGCCGGGGTTGCCCAGGCCCGTGCCCTCGGTGCCCACGCCGGCGAACATCTGGGCGGCGACGGCGGTCAGCAGATACGAGCCGACGAGCACGACCATGGAGATCAGCGCGGCCCGGCCCGGGGTCTTCGCGCTGCCCTGGGTCTCCTCGTTGACCGTGAGACACGCGTCCCAGCCCCAGAACATGAAGATCGAGAGCGAGAGCCCGGCGGTGAAGGCCGCGAAGGACCGCACGGCGAAGGGGTCGAGCCAGCTCCAGGAGAAGTCGACGGAGCCGGGCAGGCCGCCGGTGCGGGCCTTGACGAGCGCCATGGCCACGAAGACGGCGAGCACGGCGAGTTGGAGGCCGACGAGCGCGTACTGCACGCCCTTGGTGGCGGTCATCCCGCGATAGCTGACGGCGGTCGCGACGGCGATGAAGGCCAGGCACGTCAGGACGTGCACGGGGCGGTTGCCGTCCAGGCCGGCGACGTGATCGCTGCCGGTGATCTGACCGAGGAGGAGATAGAAGAAGGAGGTCGCGACGCCCGCGAGGTTGGACAGCACGATGATCGTCGCGATGACCAGGCCCCAGCCGCACATCCAGCCGACCCGGGGCCCGAACGCCTGCACCGTCCAGGTGAAGGACGTGCCGCAGTCGGGCACGGCCTTGTTGAGCTCGCGGTAGGCGAAGGCGACCAGCAGCATCGGCAGGAAGCCGGCGAGGAAGACGGCGGGCATCTGCACGCCGACCTGCCCGACGGTAGGGCCGAGCGTCGAGGTCAGACAGTAGACGGGGGCGACCGTGGAGACCCCGATGACGGCGCTGCCGAGCAGCCCGACGGAGTTCCCGCTGAGGCCCTTGGCGCGCCGGTCGCCGACGCTCGTTACCGTGTCTCCGGCCCTGGGCCGGGGGGCTGTCTGCACCATGAACAGGACGTTAAGGGCTGCTGTTTCCGCAACCGGAGCCTCGCAGTCCAGACGGAACCCCTTGAATATGGGCCGCTGCAACGGCAGTTGACCTGGCTTTGAAAGGCATCCCGCCACTTACGCCAAGTAACACCCAGGAGTAACCCCTCACCCATCACCCTGCGATAACCGCAGCCCCGCACCTTTTGCCCCGTTTCAAAAATTTCCCGCGCCGGGCCGGGGCAGGCACGCGTACCGGCCACGCGCTCAGCCCTTCGTGGCCACCGTCTCCGTGTCCCGCCCCGACCGCAGCACCCTCCCGGGCACCTTCCCCGTCACCACGTCGTGCCGCACGGTCTCCACGCCGTTGACCCGTACGCTCACCACGCCCACCGCCCGCGCGTCCAGCCTCGGCCCGTCGCCGGGCAGGTCGTGGACGAGCGTGGCGGGGCCCGCGTCGACGCGCTCGGGGTCGAAGAGGACGAGGTCGGCGCACCAGCCTTCCGCGATCCTCCCCCGGCCCCGGAGCCCGAAGAGCCGCGCGGGGTCGTCACTCAGCATCCGTACGGCCGCCGGAAGCGGCACCAGCTTGCGGCCGCGCAGGCAGTCGCCGAGGAAGCGCGTGGTGTACGGCGCCCCGCACATGCGGTCCAGGTGCGCGCCCGCGTCCGAGCCGCCGAGCAGCACGTCCTCGTGCTCCCAGGTGCGGCGGCGCAGCTCCCAGCTGGCGGGGTCGTCGTCGGTGGGCATGGGCCACAGGACCGTACGCAGCCCGTCGGCCGCGCAGATCTCCACCAGGCAGGCGAACGGCTCCAGGCCGCGCTCGGCGGCGATGTCGCGGACGACGCGGCCGGTGAGGCCGTCGTTCTCCCGCGCGTACGTGTCCCCGATGACGTAGCGCCCGAAGTCGGCCAGCCGCCGGAACACTCCCGCCTCCTCGCTCCGCGCCCGGCGCAGCAGCTCCGCCCGTACGTCCGGCTTGCGCAGCTCGGCGATGCGGCGCGGCACCGGGAGGGCGAGGACCTCCCCCCAGCCGGGCAGCAGGTTGAGCGCGCAGAAGGTGCCGAGGGACATGTTCATCGGCGCGAGGACCGGCATCGTGAGCGCGACGATCCGGCCCCCCACCGCCCGGGCCCGCTCACTCGCCCCGAGCTGCCGGGGCACGCGGGCGGGAACGGCGGCGTCGATGGTGAGGACGTTCCAGTTCAGCGGCCGCCCGGCGGTGGCCGTGAGCTCCACCAGGAGATCGGTCTCGGCGTCCGAGAAGCGGTCGAGACAGCCGGTGACGATGGCCTCCAGCTGAGTGCCCTCGTGCTCCCCGACGGCCCGCGCGAGCGCGATCAGCTCCTCCGGCCGCGCGTGCCGCGAGGCGACGGGCCTGCCGTCGCCGTCGGAGTGGGTGGTCGACTGCGTCGTGGACAGCCCCCAGGCGCCGGCGTCCATCGCGTCGTGGAGGACCGCCGTCATCCGCGCCAACTGCCCGGCATCGGGCACCCCGCCCACGGCCCCGGGGCCCATCACATAGCGGCGCAGCGCGCAATGCCCCAGCATGAAACCGGCGTTGACCGCGATCCGCCCCTCCAGCGCGCCCAGATAGTCCCCGAACGACGACCAGCTCCAGGGCGCGCCCTGTTCGAGCGCGGTGAGCGACATGCCCTCCACCTTGCTCATCATCCGCCGCGTGTAGTCGGCGTCCTCGGGGCACGCCGGATTGAGCGGCGCGAGCGTGAAGCCGCAGTTTCCGCCGACGACGGTGGTCACGCCGTGGCTCATGGACGGCGTGGCGTACGGGTCCCAGAACAGCTGTGCGTCGTAGTGCGTGTGGGGGTCGACGAACCCTGGGCTGAGCATCAGCCCGCTCGCGTCCTCTTCCGTCCTGGCGCGCTCGCCTATACGTCCGGCAAGTGCCCGTCCTGGACGGCCGATTGTCGCTATACGGCCGTCTTTTATTCCTACGTCCGCGACGTAGGGGGCGCTTCCTGTGCCGTCTATGACCGTGGCGCGGCGGATGAGATGGTCGAGCATGGTCGGTCACCTCTGTCTCTGACGGATGGATGACGTGGCCGCTTGCGGCGCGCCGTTCTACCCGGCCCAGCCCCTGGCCCACCCTGACCGGGGCTGCGCACCCCAGGCCCCCGGCTGCGGGCCGGTTACCGCCTGCGGCGGGAGCGGCCTGCGGCCGCGTCCTCAATCTCCCCCAGCTACCTCCCCCAGACTCCGTCCGGGGGTGCCCCCAGAGGTGCCCCCAACGGGCTGAAAAGAACGGCGTGCCCCACAGCCCTGAACGTATCCCCCGGCACCCACCACAACCAAAGCCCGGCCGGCGATTGAGGCCACACGAACCGCAACCAGCAACAGACCCGCACCCAGCAACGGCGAACAGCCCTAAACCCCCCGCCGCAGACGCGCAGTCCGATGCACAGGATCCACATCAATCTTCGGAATCACATGCTCCCCGATCAACCGAAGCGTCCGCAAAGCCCCCTCCCGAGGCACCCCGATCGGCAAGCCGAAGGCAAGCTGATCAGCCCCCGCCTGCTCCCACCTCTTGCACTGGCGGAACACCTCGTCAGGATCCCCGCAGATCATCAACTCCTCGGCGATCAGCAGCTCGATGATCTCCGACGTGTACTCCGGCAGCAGCTCAGGCCACTGAGGAATCCCCTCAGGACGAGGAAACGTGTCGTGATAGCGGAAGAGCAACGACTGAAGGTAATGCAGCCCACCGCTGACCGCCGTGGCCACAGCCTCCTCGTGCGTCTCGGCGCAGATCGCCGTCGACGTCACCATCACGTTGTCGTTGACGAAGGCCCCCACCGGCTTCGCGTCCTTGATGGCGTTCTTGTAGGAGTCGACGACCCACTCCATGTCGGAGACCTTCTGCACGCTGAAACCCAGGACGCCGAGGCCCTTCCGGGCGGCCATGGCGTAGGAGGAGGGGGAACCGGCCGCGTACCACATCGCCGGATGCCCGGGGCCGTACGGCTTGGGGAGGATCTTCCGCGGCGGCAGCGACCAGTGCTTGCCCTGGAAGCCGGGGTATTCGTCCTGGAGCCACATCCGGGGGAATTCGGCGATCGTCTCCTCCCAGATCTCCTTGGTGTGGTCCATGTCGGTCACGCCGGGGAGAAAGCCCAGGATCTCGTGGCTTCCCGCGCCGCGCCCGGTGCCGAACTCGAAGCGCCCGCCGGAGAGATGGTCGAGCATGGCCGCCTTCTCGGCGACCTTGACGGGGTGATTGACCTGGGGCAGCGGATTGAAGATCCCGGAGCCGAGGTGGATGCGTTCGGTGGCGTGCGCGAGATAGCCGAGGAAGACGTCATTGGCGGAGAGGTGCGAATACTCGTCGAGGAAGTGGTGCTCGGACGCCCAGGCGTATTTGAAGCCGGACCGGTCCGCCTGGATGACGTACTCGGTCTCTTCCAGCAGCGCGTGATGCTCGGCCTCGGGGTCGGTCCGCTGCCTGCTGGCGGGAACGTAACCCTGCACAAAGATCCCGAATTCCACGGAGGTTCACCGTCCCTAGATTTCTGACGCACCGTCAGATGCACGACTGTGGCATCGGCTCCAGGGAGCGTCAAGGGATCGTGTGGGCGGCGCCCTGGCCAGCAGAACACGGGTCAGGAGAACAGCCGTGTCCCCGCCAGCCACCCGCCGTCCACGACGAACGGCTGGCCGGTGACGTACGAGGAGGCGTCGGAGGTCAGGAACAGCACCATGCGGGCCACCTCCGCCGGCCGCCCGATCCGCCCCATCGGCACGACCTTGCGGTAGAAATCTCCGTCCCCGGCCCCGGCGTCCGCCGCCGTGCCGCGCAGGCCCGGGTTGGTCATCGGGGTGTCGACGCCGCCGGGGCAGACGGCGTTGACGCGGATGCCGTCGGCGGCGAGTTCGAGCGCCGCGACGCGGGTCATGGCCACGACTGCGGCCTTGCTCGCGGCATAGGAGGCGACGTACGGCAGCCCGGCCAGCGCGGCGAACGAGGCGGTGTTGACGATCGTCCCGCCGCCCGCCGCCACGAGCTCGGGGATCGCGGCGCGCATGCCGAGGAACGTACCGAGCTGGTTGACGCGGAAGACCTCTAGGAACTCCCGCTCCGGCGTGTTCACCAGCTCGTTGAAGCGGAGGATCCCGGCGTTGTTGACGAGCCCGTCGAGCTTCCCGAAGGTGTCCTTGGCGGCGGCGACGGCCGCGCCCCACCCGGCTGCCTCGGAGACGTCGAGGTGGACGTAGACGGCCCTGTCCCGGCCGATCTCCCCGGCGACGGCACGCCCCGCGTCGTCCAGCAGGTCGGCGAGGACGACCCGCGCGCCCTCGGCGGCGAGGAGGCGGGCCTCCTCGGCCCCTTGACCGCGGGCGGCGCCCGTGACGAGCACGACCCGGCCGTTCAGTTGGGACATGGGCGTACGCCTCTCACTCCGCCAGCAGGGGGGCGATCCCGGACGCGAACCGTTCCATCTGCTCCAGCAGTTCAGCGGGTCCCCGGCACCGGAAGCGGACCTGGATCTGGTCCGCGCCCAGCGAGCCGTACACGCGCAGCGACTCCGCCAGTGTCCCCGGCCTGCCGGACAGCGTGCGCGGGCCGACGTCCCAGCCCGGCGTGCCGATGTAGAGCGCCTCCGTGATGGCGCCGACGGCGAACGGGCCCTCACGCCCCGCCGCGGCGCGCAGCCGGCGGAGCTCGGCGACGCGCAGGGGCAGCTGTTCCCGGGAGTCGCCCTGCGACAGCCAGCCGTCACCCCGCAGCGCGGCGCGGCGCAGGGCCGCCGGGGAGGAGCCGCCGACCCAGATCGGCGGGCGCGGTGTGCGGACGGGGCGCGGGGCCTGGCCCAGGCCGCGGAAGGCGAAGCGGGAGCCGTGGAACTCCGGGAACTCCTCCGGCCCCAGCGCCGCCTTGAGCGCGTCGACGGTCTCGTCCAGGATCGCCCCGCGCCGGTGGAAGTCCACGCCCAGCGCCCGGAACTCCTCCGGCACGTGCCCGGCGCCCACCCCCAGCACCAGGCGCCCGCCCGAGAGCCGGTCGACGGTGGCGTACTGCTTCGCCAGGGCCAGCGGGTGCCGCAGCGCGGCGACGGAGACGTGGCTGAGCAGCAGGGTCCGCTCGGTGACGGCGGCGAGGTGGGCGAGGGTCGCCACGGGGTCGTACCACATGGTGCCCATGGCGGCCGCGAGCCGCACGGGGACGGCGACGTGGTCGCAGGTGGCGAGGTAGGTGAAGCCGAGGCGGTCGGCGGCGCGGGCGATGTCACGGAGCTCGGCGGGCCCGGCCTCGACCTCCCAGGGCTCGGCGTAGAGGGTGCTCAGCGAGGTGATGGGCACCTGCATGCCGTAGGCCAGGCGCCCCGCCGGCAGCACATCGAGACCGTTCACCTGCCCTCCTCCCCGGTCGCGTTCAGCCCGCCCACAGGCCGTCCTCCGTCAGGCCCAGCAGGGAGATCGCGTTGCCCCGCACGATGGCCTCGACCACGTCCCGCCCCAGGTGCCCCATCTGCTCCCGCGCCACCTCCCGCGAGCGCGGCCAGGTCGAGTCGGAGTGCGGGTAATCCGTCTCGTAGAGGACGTTCGCCGTGCCGATCGCGTCGAGGTTGCGCAGGCCGACCGGGTCGTCGAAGAAGCAGCCGTGGACGTGCCCGGCGAAGAGTTCGGAGGGCGGGCGGTGGACCTTGTCGGCGACGCCGCCCCAGCCGCGGTTCTCGGACCACACGGCGTCCGCGCGCTCCAGGATGTACGGGATCCAGCCGATCTGCCCCTCCGCGTACATGACGCGCAGCCCGGGGAACCGCTCGAAGGCGCCCGACATCAGCCAGTCCACCATCGAGAAACAGCAGTTGGCGAAGGTGAGCGCCGAACTGACCGCGGGCGGCGCGTCGTCGGAGGTCGACGGCATGCGCGAGGAGGATCCGATGTGCATGGCGACGACGGTCCCGGTCTCCGCGCAGGCGCGCAGGAAGGGGTCCCAGGCGTCGGTGTGGACGGAGGGCAGGCCGAGATACGGCGGTATCTCCGAGAAACACACGGCCCGCACTCCGCGCGCGGCGTTGCGCCGCACCTCCTCGGCAGCGAGGTCCGCGTCCCACAACGGGACGATGGCGAGGGGGATCAGGCGTCCGCGCGCGTCCGGCCCGCACCACTCCTCGACCATCCAGTCGTTGTAGGCGCGGACGGCCAGCAGGGCGAGCCCGCGGTCCTTCGCCTCGGTGAAGGTCTGTCCGCAGAAACGCGGAAAGGTGGGGAAACAGAGCGCGGACTGGACATGGTTACGATCCATATCGGCCAAACGTTCCGGGACGTCGTAGGACCCCGGGCGCATCCGCTCGTAGGTGATGGCCTCCAGCTTGATGTCGTCCCTGGAGTATCCGACGGCGGTATCCAGCCGAGTGAGCGGACGGTGCAAATCCTCATAGACCCACCAGTCCGCCACCGGACCGTCGTCCCCGGGAGCGCCCATGACCGGCGTGAACCGGCCCCCGGTGAAGGTCATTTCCCGCACCGGCGCGCGTACGACACGTGGTCCGACGTCGCGGAACTTCGCCGGAAGCCTGTTCCGCCAGACGTGCGGGGGCTCGACCGTGTGGTCGTCCACCGAGATGATCCTGGGGAAGCTCACCATGGCTGACACGTTAGCGACGAACTGACGATCCGTCAGCAGTGTGGCGGGGCAGTCTCTTGCAGGGCTTGTGGAGAGGCCGGACCACTGCTGACGTAGAGGCCACGGACAAGGCAGACTGGCCGGTGCGACCGAGCGGGACAGGCAGGGGGTCACAATGGCCGGCGACACAGGGCACGGGCACCATCTGCGCTTCACCGTGCTCGGGCCCGTGCGGGCCCGGCGCGGCGGGGAACTGCTGCACACCGGCTCGCCCCAGCAGCGGGCGCTCCTCGCCGCCCTGCTGCTGCGCGGCGGCCGCACCGCCACCGCGCCCGAGCTGGTGGACGCGCTGTGGGGCGACGAACCCCCGCACGCCGCCCTCGCCGCGCTGCGCACGTACGCCTCCCGGCTGCGCAAGGCGTTCGGCCCCGACGCCGACGCCCTGGTCAGCGAGTCCGGCGGCTACGCGATCCGGGTGGGGCACGGCTGCCTCGACATCGACAAGGCCGAACACCTCGCCACCGAGGCCGAGAAGTCCCGCGCCGCGGGCGACCGCGCCCGCGCCCGCGAGCTGATCAACGAGGCGCTCGGGGTCTGGGACGGCGAGCCGCTGGCCGGCCTGCCCGGCCCGTACGCCGAGACCCAGCGCACCCGGCTGGAGGAGTGGCGGCTCACCCTCATCGAGACCCGCCTCGACCTCGACCTGGAGGTCGGCGCCCACGCCGAGGCCGTCTCCGAGCTCACCGCCCTCACCGCCGCCCACCCGCTGCGCGAGCGGCTGCGCGAGCTGCTGATGCTCGCCCTCTACCGCAGCGGACGGCAGGCCGAGGCGCTCGCCGTCTACGCCGACACCCGCAAGCTCCTCGCCGAGGAGCTCGGCGTCGACCCCTGCCCCGAACTCGCCGAGCTCCAGCAGCGGATCCTCCAGGCCGACGCGGACCTCACCCTGCACCTCACACCGGACGACCGGCCGCACGCGGGCCCCACCTTCATCCGGCCCGCGCAGCTCCCGGCGACCGTCTCCGACTTCACCGGCCGCACCGGCTTCGTGGACGAGCTCAGCGACCAACTGGTCACCGCCGAGGGTCGGATCATGGCGGTCTCGGCCGTCGCGGGCATCGGCGGCGTCGGCAAGACGACGCTGGCCGTGCACGTCGCGCACGCCGCCCGGCACCACTTCCCCGACGGCCAGCTCTACGTCGACCTCCAGGGGGCCGGGCCGGTGCCCGCCGAACCGGAAGCAGTCCTGGGGTCCTTCCTGCGGGCGCTGGGCATCCTGGACGCCGCGATCCCCGACGGCCTGGAGGAGCGGGCCGCGCTCTTCCGCTCCACCCTGGACGGCCGCCGTGTCCTCGCGCTGCTCGACAACGCCCGCGACGCCGCCCAGATCCGGCCGCTGCTGCCGGGCACGGAGGGCTGCGCGGCGCTGGTCACCAGCCGCTCGCGCATGGTGGACCTCGCGGGCGCCCACCTCGTCGACCTCGACGTGATGAGCCCCGAGGAGGCGCTGGTGCTCTTCACCCGCATCGTCGGGGCCGAGCGGGTCGGCGCGGAGCGCGACGCCGCGATGGACGTCGTCGCCGCCTGCGGCTTCCTGCCGCTCGCCATCCGCATCGCCGCCTCCCGGCTCGCCGCCCGCCGCACCTGGACCGTCTCCGTCCTGGCCCGCAAGCTCGCCGACGAGCGCCGCCGCCTGGACGAGCTCCGCGCCGGCGACCTCGCCGTCAAGGCCACCTTCGAGCTCGGCTACGGCCAGCTGGAGCCCGCCCAGGCCCGCGCCTTCCGCCTGCTCGGCCTCGCCGACGGCCCCGACATCTCCCTGGCCGCCGCCTCCGCCGTGCTCGACCTGGACGCCGACGCGACCGAGGAGATCCTGGAGTCGCTCGTCGACACCTCGCTCCTCGAATCCGCCGCCCCGGGCCGCTACCGCTTCCACGACCTCGTCCGCCTCTACGCGCGTGCGTGCGCCGAGCGCGACGAGCAGCCGCCTGCCGAACGCTGCGCCGCCATGTCCCGGCTGCTGGACTTCTATCTGGTCACGGCCGCCGGCGCGTACGTCCTGGAGCGCCCCGGCGAGCAGCTCCTCACCCACCTCGCGCCCACCACGCACCCCGGGCTCACCTTCGCCGACGGCGGGGCCGCAAGCGACTGGCTCTTCGCCGAGGCCGGCTGCCTGCTCGCCTGCGTGCGCCAGCAGGCGGGCGAGGGCGGCGGCACGCTGCGGCGCGCCGTCGACCTGCTGCTGGCGGCGAAGGACCTCGCCGAGTCCGGCGCCGACTCCCGGCAGTACGAGCAGGCCGCCACCGCCCTGCTGAACACGGCCCGCGCCACCGGGGACACCCTGGCGGAGGGGCGGGCCCGGACCGTGCTGGCCCACGTGGACCGCATCGCGGGCCGGTTCGCCCCCGCCGACGAGCACGCCCGGCTGGCGATCCTGCTCGGGGACGCCTGCGCGGACATCGTCCCCGTCTGCCACGCCACGAACATCCGCGGCATCATCGCCATCTACCAGCACCGCTACGACGACGCGGAGCTCTATCTGGAACAGGCCCTGGTCGCCTTCCGCGGCGACGGCAACCGCCCGGGCGAGGCGAGCGCGCTCAGCAACCTCTCGCGCGTCCTGCTCGACACCGGCCGCATCGCGCAGGGCGTGCAGATGGCGGAGCAGGCGGTCGCGCGCTACCGCGAGTTCGGCACGTCCTGGCGCATCGCCAACGGCCTCTACGCGCTGGGCGTCGCCCTCACCCACGCCGGCCGTTACGAGGAGGCGCTGAGCCGCCTCTCCGAGGCCCTGCCGATCTTCCGCGACAACCGGCAGCGGCTGTGGGAGGGCATGATCCACTACCGCATGGCGGACGCCCACCTGGGCGCCTCCCGCCCCGCCGCGGCCGCCCACCACGCGGAACAGGCCCTCAAACTCCGCAACATCGGCGGCGCCTGGCGCCGCGGCAACATCCTCACCCTCCTGGGCCGCTCCCTGGACGCCCTCGGCCAACCGGGCCGAGCCCGCGCCTGCTGGACGGAGGCCCTGGGCATGTACGAACAACTGGGCGCCTCGGAGGCGGAGGAGGTACGGGGGCTGCTGGCGGGGGTGGTGGCGGCGGCGTAGGGGCGGGCGGGGCTTGGGCGTTGGGCCCCGGTCTTCGCCCAGAGGTGAGTTTTCAGGCACACGCTCGCCGCGGGCGCAGGCGGCGACGGAGGGTGGTCGGGCGGGGCTTGGGGCGCGACCTCGCCGGCCCGTCCGGCGCTTGAGGAAAACGCGGCGAGGCGGGGTCTGGGGGCGGAGCCCCAGTTTCAGGGCGCGCAGGGCTGTGGGGGTCTGGGGGCGGAGCCCCAGTTCCGGGGCGCGCGACGTTCGTGGGGGTCTGGGGGCGGAGCTCCAGTTCCGGGACGCGCGACGTTCGTGGGGGTCTGGGGGCTTGCCCCCAGTTTCGGGAAGGGGCGGGGCAGGGGAACAAAACAGCCCGTCCGGCGTCTGAGGACGCGGCCGCAGGCCGCTCCCGCCGCAGGCGGCAAACCTGCCCGCACGTCGGGGTCTGGGGCAGCGCCCCCCACGCGGCGTAGCCGCACATCAGACGCAGCCGGGAAGGGGCGGGGCAGGGGAACAAGCCCGCCGCAGGCGCCAACGGGGCCCGGGGCCGAGCCCCGGTTTCGGGAAGGGGCGGGATGGGGAATATCCGCCGGACACACCCGCCGCGGGCCCCACCCCACCAGACCCCCGCGAAGCGAACACCCCCGCCCAGCCCCCCGCACAACGCTGTCACGTGCCCGTTCATCGATCGTTTATCGCCGCACGGCAGTCTTACTCATGTCGATCCGTCGCGTCGGGGGGCAGGCGGGTCGTAGGTGAAACCTCACCTAGGGATGATCAACCTGATCAGCCCTCATGCCCGTCCGGCGATCCTCGGGGGAGTCGCCGGGCGGGTTCTGCAATCCCCGAGGATCACCTTCCCCTTCACACCCAGAGACTCGCACTGAACCAACGGAGTTGATCGACATGAGCGATGAGCGGAAGCTCAAGCCAGTCGTGGCCACACCGCAGGACGATCACGTGACGGGCGGAGGCGGCGGCACCCTCGCCGCGACTCCGGAATTCGCGCCGGAATTCGCCCCGGAGTTCGCTCCGGAATTCGCGCCGCCGCCGGACGACCACGCGACCATAGGTGAGCCGATCGTCAAGCTGGACGATCACGCGACGGACAGCCCGCTTTCCTGAGACCTGATCCGACCGGGCTCGTCCGGGTGACAACACCGGCCGGACCCGGAAGGACAGAAGGACGACAGGGCCGCGGAGCGACACGGGGGAACACGGGGGACCGCGGCCCGGTCACCAGGGAAAGGCCCTACGGGGGACGTTCGGCAGGGGACCCGTCCAGGGGGACGGAAGGCGAACGGACAAGGGCCCGGCCCTGATCACGGGGGACGCCGACGGGGGGAAGAACGGAGGGGGCCGACCACACACGGGGGAACGCACGGGGGGAACACACGGGGGAAACCGACGGGGAAAAGCGCGACGGGGGAAGCGCGAACGGAAACGGGAACGTTCGAAGGGGCCGGCCGAAACGGGGGACGGCCCCACGGGGGAAACGTTCCACGGGGGACCGTTCACGCAGGAACAGAACGACGATCAGGCCCGAGGAGCGACGGGAACCCTCCGCAAGGAGGGCCCCACGGGGGCGCTCCCCGGGCCGGCTCGACGGGGGAAGTTCCGCGCACGACAACTGAATACGACAACTGAAGAGGGACGTCCCAACGGGGGGACAGACCAACGGGGGACTGTCAGGGGCCGGCGTCGGCAGCACGGAGGGGAAGCCGTCGACGCCGGCCCCTGCGGTCATGTTCCAGCGACGTCGGGATCCGTCAGGACCGCAGGCGCCGAGCGCGTCACCACCGCATTGCCACCCCCGATCCAGAGGAGTCAGGAATGAAGAACTCGAGCACGCGCATGAAGAAGCCCGCCTTCATAGCCGCCTTGGCGGTGGCCGCCGCCGTCGCCGCCGCGGTCCCGGCCGCGGCCGACGACCACACGACGCTCGCCGGCGTCCATCTCCAGACGCCGTCCGCCGGACACGCGAGCCCGCACGACGACCACACGACGGGCAGCACGGACGACCACAGCACCCTCGGCGCGGACGACCACACGACTGGCGGCGCGGACGACCACACCACCTCCGGCGACCTCGGCTGACACCACCCGGACGGGCTCGACCACCGCACTTCCCACAAAGGGCACCCGGGTCGGGCCCGTCCGGCGCGTCCGGGTCGTCAGGGGCGTCCGATGCGTCCGGGGCGTCCGGGGCGTCCGGCCCATCCAGCGCGTCCGCACGGCGGCGCCCCGGGATCCGCAGGGCTTCGCCCGGGGGCGGGGAACAGGGAACAGGGAACACCGCCCTCACGCGCCGTCGTCCGCCAGCTCCCGCAGCTCTCCCTTGCGTATCTTCCCCATCGCATTGCGCGGCAGCGCCCTCAGGAACGTCACCCCTCTCGGCACCTTGTAGTTCGCCAGCTCCGCCCGCACCCAGCGGATCAGCTCCTCCTCCGTCGGTGAATCGGCCGCCGCCCGCCGGACGACGAACGCCCTGCCCACCTCCCCCAGCCGCCCCTGCGGATCCGGCACCCCGACGACCGCCGCCTCGGCCACACCGGGGTGCCGCGTCAGCACGCGCTCCACCTCGGCCGGATAGACGTTGAAGCCACCGACCACGTACATGTCCGTGAGCCGGTCCGTGACGCGGAGATTGCCCTTGCCGTCCAGCACGCCGACGTCCCCGGTGTGCAGCCAGCCCTCCGCGTCGACCGCCCGCTCCGTCGCCTCGCGATCCTCGAAGTAGCCCGGCATCACCTGATATCCCCGCACCAGGATCTCCCCGCGCTCGCCGGCCGGCAGCGTCCCGCCGCCCGCCCCGACCACCTTGACCTCGGTGTCCGGTACGGCGCGGCCCGACGTGCGGGCCACCACCTCGTCCGGGTCGCCGCGCCGGCACATCGTGACCAGCCCGGTCGCCTCGCTGAGCCCGTAGGCGGTCAGCACCGTCACCCGCCCCAGCTCGTCCCGCAGCCGGCCGACCAGCCGCCGGTCCACCGTCGCCGCACCCGTCACCACGACCCGCAGCGACGAGAGGTCGTACAGCGCCCGGGCCGGGTGGTCGAGCAGCGACCGGAACAGCGTGGGCGGCCCGGGCAGCACCGATATGCGTTCGGTGGCGATGCGCGCCGCCACCTCGTCCGCGGCGAAGACCGGCTGCGGCACCATCGTCGCGCCCCGCATCAGGCAGGCGAGCACCCCCGCCTTGTAGCCGAAGGTGTGCGAGAAGGGGTTGACGATCAGGCAGCGGTCCCCCGCCCTGAGCCCGGCGAGATCCGCCCAGGCGCCGAAGGCGCGCAGACTCTGGGCCTGGGTGGCGACGACCCCCTTCGGCTCGCCCGTGGTACCGGAGGTGAAGACGATGTCGGAAGGCGCGTCCGGGGCCACGGCGTGGGCCCGCGCCCGCACGGCCCAGGCCGGCACCTCGTCACCCGCGGCCAGGAACTCCTTCCACGTGAGGAACTCCGCGGGCGCCTCCCCGCCCAGGACCACGACCTGCCGCAGGCAGGGCAGCTCCGCCAGCGGCGGCCCGTCACCCCGCATCCGCTCCCCGGCCCCCGCCGCACGGCGCAACGCGGCGACGTACGACGTACCGAGGAAGGTGCCGGTCACGAAGAGCAGCTCGGCCCGAGTGCGCTTCAGCACCTGGACCGCCTCGGCGCCCTTCAGCCGTGTGTTGAGGGGGACGAGGACCGCGCCCGCCGAGACGGCGCCCAGGGCCGCGACGACCCAGTCGAGGGTATTCGGGGCCCAGACGGCCACCCGGTCGCCCGCCTCGACCCCCGCGGCGAGGCAGCCGGCGGCGGCGCGCTCGACACGGGCGCCGAGCTGGCCGTAGCTGATCCGGCTCCGGCCGCAGACCACCGCCTCGCGGTCGGCGTACCGTGCGGCGGCCGTGCGGACCAGCCGGGGTACGGACATGAATTCCAGGTCCCCGCGCATCGCGCCCCCTCGCCCACTAGCTGACTAAACGTCAGATTAGCGATAGCCTTCCGCGCTGTCAGCAGCGAAAGCACCCACAGCGTGGAGGTGACGATGGCGGCGGCACTCAAGGACTCCACGGCGATCGTCGGCATAGGGCAGACTCCTTTCGCACGCCAACTCCCGTCATCGGAAAAGACCTTGGCCTGCCAGGCGATCCTGGCCGCGCTCGACGACGCGGGCATCCCTCCCTCCCAGGTCGACGCCTTCGCCTCCTACACCATGGAGGAGACCGACGAGGTCGAGGTCGCCAAGGCCATCGGCGCGGGCGACGTGACCTTCTTCTCCAAGGTCGGCTACGGCGGTGGCGGCTCCTGCGCGACCGTCGCCCACCTCGCCGCCGCGATCACCACCGGCCAGGCGACCGTCGGCGTGGCCTGGCGCTCCCGCAAGCGCGGCTCCGGCCCGCGCCCCTGGCGCAACACCGCCGTCCAGCTCCCCACGCCCGCGCAGTGGACCCGGCCGTACGGCCTGCTGCGCCCCGTCGACGAGATCGCCATGCTCGCCCGGCGCTATATGCACGAATACGGCGCGACGCGCGATCACTTCTTCAACGTCGCGCTCGCGTGCCGCAACCGCGCCCACCAGAACCCCGCCGCGATCATGCACGAGCGCCCGCTGACCCGTGAGACGTACATGACCTCGCGCTGGATCAGCGAGCCGCTCTGCCTCTTCGACAACTGCCTGGAGACCGACGGCGCCCTCGCCTGCGTGGTCACCTCCGCCGAGCGGGCCCGCGACTGCCGCGAGACCCCCGTGCTCATCCACTCCGCCGCGCAGGGCCTCCCCGCCCAGCACCACGGCATGGTCAACTACTGGAACGCCGATCCGCTGTCGGGCCCCGCCTGGACGGCCGCCCGGCACCTCTGGAAGACGGCCGACTTCGGCCCCGGCGACGTCGAAGTCGCCCAGATCTACGACGCGTTCACCCCGCTCGTGCTGCTCTCCCTCGAAGGCTACGGCTTCTGCGGGCGCGGCGAAGGAGCGGCCTTCACCGAGGGCGGCGCCCTGGAGACCGGCGGGCGCCTCCCGCTCAACACGGCGGGCGGTGGGCTCAGCGAGGCTTACGTCCATGGCTTCAACCTCATCAACGAAGGAGTCCGGCAACTCCGCGGCAGCTCCACCGCGCAGGTGCCCGGAGCCTCGACCTGCCTGGTCACGGCGGGCGAGGGGGTCCCCACTTCGGCGCTGCTGCTGAGGAGTTGAGTCTTCATGTCCTCCATCATGAAGGGCACCACTGACAACGGGCTCCTCGTGCCGGTGCCCGACGAGGACGGCGCCCCCTTCTGGGAGTTCGCCACCCGCGGTGAGCTGCGGATACAGGCGTGTGCCGACTGCGAACGGCTGCGGTTCCCGCCCCGGCCCTGCTGCCCGCACTGCCAGTCCTTCGCCGTCGCGTGGCACAGGATGAGCGGCCGCGGCCGCATCTGGTCGTACGCGCTGCCCCACCCGCCCCTCCTGCCCGCCTACACCGCGCACGCCCCGTACAACGTCGTGGTCGTGGAACTCGCCGACGCCCCGCTCATCCGCCTCGTCGGCAATGTGGTCGCCTCCCCCGGCGCGCCGCCCGACTCCGTCGATCCGGCCCGGCTGCGCATCGGCGCGCCCGTCCGCGTCGCCTTCACGGAGCTCACGGCGGGTGTGACGGTGCCGTGTTGGCTGCTGGAGCACCCGTGACGGCCGACGGCGCACCCGTGCGTACGGAGGTGGCGGAGGACGGCGTCGCGCTCGTCACCCTCGACCGCCCCGCCCGGCACAACGCGATCGACCTGGCCACGGCCGCCGCCCTGGCCGCCGCGTGGCGCCGCTTCCGCCGCGACGACAACGTGCGGGCTGTCGTGCTCACCGGCGCCGGCGACCGGGCGTTCTGCTCCGGCATCGACCGGTCGGCGACCGTGCCGCAGCCCGGCTCGCCCTACTCCGTCGACGACCCGCTCCTCACCGTCGGCCCCAAGGCCGCCGACCTGTGGAAGCCGGTGATCGTCGCGGTCGGCGGCCTGGCCTGCGGCGGCGCCTTCTATCTAATCGGCGAGGCGGAGTTCGTGGTCGCCTCGGAGAACGCGACGTTCTTCGACCCGCACACCACCTACGGCATGGTCAGCGCGTACGAATCGATCCACATGGCCCAGCGGATGCCGTTCGGCGAGGCAGCGCGCACGGCGCTGATGGGCACCGCCGAACGCCTCTCCGCGCGGCGCGCGTACGAGATCGGCCTCGTCTCCGAACTGACCCCGCCCGGCGAGGCCGTGCCCGCCGCCCTGCGCGCCGCCCGCGTCATCGCCTCCTGCCCCACCGAGGCGGTCCAGGGGACCGTACGCGCCCTGTGGGCGGCCAAGGAAGCGGCCCGCGCCCACGCCCTCGCCCTGGCCCCCCACCTGGTCTCCCTGGGCAATCTGCCACCGAACAGCCAGAACCACCTCTTCACCGGCCGCGACCGGACGTACCGCCTGCGGTGAACCGGCGACGGCGGGCGGCAGGGGACCCACTTTCGCGACCGCCACCGGGTGGGCCCTGGTGCGAGCCCGCACCCGCACCCGCGCAACGATCACCTCAACGCCGGGACAGCCCCGTCCCCTTGGCCGCGTCCAGCGCGTACACACAGCGGTCCTTGCTACAGGCGTAGACCACGCCGCCCATGGCCACCGGGGAACCGGTGATCTCGCCGCCGGTGGCCAGCTTCCAGCGGAGCTGACCGCCCGCCGCGTCGACCGTGTACAGACAGTGGTCCGCGGAGCCGAAGTGGACCCGGCCCTCGGCGACGACGGGCGCGCCCACCACATCGCCACCGGCCGCGAAGCGCCACCTGGGCGTGCCCGTGACGGCGTCCAGCGTGTACAGCGCGCCGCCGCTGCCCAGGTGCACGGCCCCGGACGCCACGAGCACCGGCTCCGTGGACTGCCGGGGCTCCGTGGCGATGCGCCAGCGATCCCGGCCGGTCGCCGCGTCCAGGGCGTAGACCGTGCCCAGGTAGTCCGCGATATAGACACCGCCGCCCGTGACCGCCGGGCCCGGCGCGAAGGCGGGCGGGCTCAGGAAGACCGCGGGCGCCTCGAACCGCCAGCGCACGTCCCCGCGCGCCACGTCGATCGCGAGGACTCGCGTACCGGCCGCCACGTACACCACGCCGTCCGGCGCGGCCAGCAGCCGCACCGGCACACCGCCGCAGGACGCGGTGTCACCCACGGGATACGACCAGCGCTCCGCGCCCGTGCGCGCCTCCAGGGCGCGCAGCCGCCCGTCGGCCCACACATACACCGTGCCGTCCTGCGCGAACGGGCCGCAGTCCGGGGTCTCGAAGTCGGTCTGGAGGCCGCTCATCTCCCACAGCAGCTCGCCGTTGGCCGCCTCCCACGCCTGGACACCGCCGCCACGCGTGCCCGTGACGATCGTGCCCCGGTCGGCCCGGAGCGAATACACCCAGCCGTCGGTGGCCAGCCGCCAGCGCTCGGCGCCGTCCGCCGCGTCGAGCGCGTAGAGCGTGGGGCCGTCGGAGGCGTGGATGCGGCCGTCCGCGACGGCCATGGCCCAGGCCACGTCCCGCGTCTTGAACTGCCTCCGCCCGCTGGCCACATCGAGCGCGTGGACCTCGAACGACGTCACGTAGAGCAGCTCTCCGGCGACGGTCGGCGTGCCCCACACGTCATTGGACATGCGGAACCGCCAGGGCCGCCAACGACCCTGGTCGGGCTGGGCGTTACCGCTGTCCATCGCGGGAGCGGCGGACTGCGGGGGCACGGAGGCCGGCGCCGCGCCCGTGATCCCGGCGGGCGGGCGCACCCAGCCGGTCGTGGGTCCGGCGCCGGGGTGGGCCTGCGGCTCGCGCACGTCGGCGACGCGCGGGCCGGGCCCGATGGGGACCTGCGATCCGGCCAGCCGTACGGAGCCGTCGTGCGCGGGCGCGGCGGGCGCGCCCGCGTGCCGGCCGTGCGCGGCGGCCACGACGGGAGCCCCGGCGGACCCGCCCGGTCCGCCGCGCGGATCGGGGGCGCCGGCCACGCCGGAACGACCGGTGTCGGCGCCGCCCAGGTGACCGTCGCCCCACGCGGGCCCGCTGCGCGCGCCGGGCGGCGCGTAGGAGGCGGCGGGCGCGCGGGACGGCGTCGGGGGCTGCGCGGGTCGGGGCGGCACGCCGGAGCGGTTGCGGCCGCTCCTCGCGGCCGCGGCGGCGGGCGCGGGCCGGTTCCCCGCCCGGCGCTGCTCGATGAGGGAGACGGCGTTGTCCGGCAGCCACGCGGAGGCCGTGCCGCTGTCGTCGTCCCCGCCGGAGGCGAAGAGGTGCGGGGCGAGCTGCGCCTGGAGGTCGGCCGGGGTGGGGCGGTGCTCCGCGGCCATCTGCATGCAGGAGTCGATGAGCGGGCGGAGCTCGTCGGGCAGCCCCGCCAGGTCCGGGCCCTCGCGCAGCAGCATGAAGACGGTCTCCACCGGGTTCGCGCCGTGGAAGGGCGCGTGTCCGGTCGCGGCGAAGACGAGCGTCGAGCCGAGCGAGAAGATGTCGCTGGCCCCCGTCACGCTGCGGGAGTCGCGTGCCTGCTCGGGAGACATATAGGCGGGCGTGCCGACGGCGACGTTGGTCATCGTCAGCCGGGTGTTGGAGACGCCGGAGGCGATGCCGAAGTCGATGACCCTGGGGCCGTCCTCCACCACCAGGACGTTCGACGGCTTGAGGTCGCGGTGCACGAGGCCCGCGCCGTGGATGGACTGCAGCGCCTCCGCGACACCGGCGGCCAGCCACCGGACGGCCTGGGCCGGGAGCGGGCCGCACTCGTTGATGATCTCTTCGAGCGAGGGCGCGGGCACATAGGCGGTGGCCAGCCAGGGCACGGCGGCGCGCGGGTCGGCGTCGACGACGGCGGCGGTGTAGAAGCCGCTGACCGCGCGGGCCGCCTCCACCTCACGGGTGAAGCGGACCCGGAAGAGCTGGTCCTCGGCGAGCTCCGTGCGCACCGTCTTGATCGCGACCCGCCGGCCGGAGGCCGAGCGGGCGAGATAGACCAGCCCCATGCCGCCGGCGCCGAGTCGGCCGAGCACCTCGAACGGGCCGATCCGTCTCGGGTCGTGCTGCGTAAGCTGCTCCACCACTGGCCTGCCACCTCCCCGTGGGGGCTTGAAGGGTTTCAGCCCCGTGCAGCGTCTCACCGCGAATTATCTCCGGGGTACGCATACTGATTCTTCCTGGCGACGGGCGCGGTTGCGAACCCGGGTCGCGCATCGCCGTGTCTCCACCACATGCGGAACGCCCGGCCCCGCCCGTCGCACCCCCCACTTCCGTCCCGTCACTCCGCGTAGCCGCCGCGAGGCGCGTCCGCCGCTCCGCGAGGTGTTCCGACCGCAACGTTATCGGGGTATCGCGGTTTCCACGCGGCCTGTGGATAACTGTGCGAAGAGCGCCCCGGGCGGCCTTGTCCACAGCCTGTCGATAGGACGATTCACCGGTACGGGCCAATCCGCTCCGCCGCCCGCGGCGACCCTCACATGCCGCCTGAGCTGGCCTTACGTACCACCTCGCACCCCTCCCCCCATTTGCATGCGGCCGGATCGCGCTCCGATCACCCCTCGGTAAGCTGACGGCATGACAGGACAAGTACGCACCGTCGACGGCCGCGTGGCCGGACGACGCGGACAGGCGACGCGGCAGAAGCTGCTCGACTGCCTCAGTGAAATGCTCAGCTCCTCGCCGTACCGCGACGTGAAGGTGATCGACGTCGCGCGTAAGGCCGGCACCTCGCCCGCCACCTTCTACCAGTATTTCCCGGACGTCGAAGGCGCCGTCCTGGAGATCGCGGAGGAGATGGCGAAGGAGGGCGCGAGCCTGACCGATCTCGTCGCCGGGCGCTCCTGGGTCGGCAAGTCCGGCTGGCAGGCAGCCGAGGAGCTGGTCGACGGCTTCCTCGGCTTCTGGCGCAAGCACGACGCCATCCTGCGCGTCGTCGATCTCGGGGCGGCCGAGGGCGACAAGCGGTTCTACAAGATCCGCATGAAGATCCTCAACGCCGTCACCAACTCCCTGACGGACTCCGTCAAGGAGCTCCAGTCCAAGGGCAAGGTGGACAAGGACGTCAGCCCGGCCGCCGTCGCCGGCTCGCTCGTCGCCATGCTCGCCGCCGTGGCCTCGCATCAGAAGGGCTTCCAGAGCTGGGGCGTGAAGCAGGCCGAGCTCAAGCCGAACCTCGCGCTGCTCGTGCACCTGGGCATCACCGGCAAGAAGCCGGCCAAGTAGCACGTCCGCGCCTCGCACGTCCTGTCATCGCAGCGGCGGGCCACTCCCGGCTCGGGCCGGAGCGGCCCGCCGCAGTGACATCCCCCACCTCTTCCCCGCCTCCGGCGGAAACGACCTCCTCGCCTCCGGCGGGGACGACGGCACGGCCTAACGCCGCTCCAGCCGGAACAGCCGGATCTCCCGTTCCACGCGCGCCTGGTAGCGCGCGTACGGAGGCCAGAACCTCACCACCGCCGCCCACGCGGCCGCACGCTCCGTGCCGCTCAGCAGCCGTGCCCGCACCGGGATGTCCCGCCCCCGCCAGCTGATCTCCGCGTCGGGGTGCGCCAGCAGATTCGCCGTCCAGGCAGGGTGACCGGGCCTGCCGAAATTGCTGCCGATCAGCACCCAGGCGCTCGCCGGATCGCCTTCCCGCATGCAGGCGAGCGGAGTCCGCCGCCGCTGTCCCGTCCGCGCGCCCGTCGACGTGAGGACGACGCTCGGCAGCAGACGCGCGCTGAGCATCGACTTCCCACCCGACAACCGGTGCACCGCCCGATCCAGCGCCGGCACGATGTGCGGCGCGATCCACGCGAACGCACGGGTCGAGGAAACTCTCTGCACCACTCGCTCCACAGTGGCAGTCATAGCGCCACGGCTTCCCGTCCGCTCCGGGCGGCAAACAGCCCGGCTCGCTCCGCGGCGCGTTCCCGCAGCCTGTGCACGGGCCCGAACAGCAACTCGTCCGAAGCGGCCCTCTTGAAGTACAGCTGCACATCGTGCTCCCACGTGACCCCGATGCCGCCGTGCAGCTGGACGGCCTCCGCCGCGGTCATGCGCTGCGCCTCCAGCGCCTGAGCGAGCGCGAGCCCTCCGACGGCCGCCGACGGCCGCTCCCCGGCGGCCCAGGCCGCGTAGTACGCGGCCGAACGTGCCGTCTGCACCACCACGTGGAGGTCGGCCAGCCGGTGCTTGACCGCCTGGAAGGATCCGATCGGCCTGCCGAACTGTTCGCGGGAACACACGTACTCGACCGTCCGCTCCAGCGCCCGGTCCGCCGCTCCCACGGCTTCCGCCGCGACAGCCGCCGCCACACTGCCGCTCAGCCGGGCGAGCGCGCCCGGCACATCGGCATCCTCCCCTGCCGGCCCCAGGAGTTCGGCCGCGGCATCGCGCAGTTCGACGCGGGCCTGCGACCGCGTCTCGTCCAAGGCGGTCAGCCGGGTACGGGTCACGCCCCGCGCTCCCTGCGGCCGAAGGGCGAACAGGAGCGTCCTGCCGCGCGCGTACCCGCCCGCGTGGGCCGCGACGAGCAGCAGGCCCGCGCTGTGCCCGTCGAGCACCTGTGCCGCCTCGCCGTACAGCCGCCAGCCCGTGCCGCCGGCGGCCGGCCGCGCCTGGATGCCGCCCGCCCGGCCGCCTCCGGCCCACTGCCCGTCGTTCGCCCCGGTCAGCCCGAGCGCGGCCGTCAGGTGGCCGCCCGGCAGTACCAGCGCTCCCGTCAGCTCACCGTCGGCCAGGGACGGCAGCAGCTCCGCGCGCTGCGCCTCCGTGCCGAGCGCCGCGACGAGCGGTGCCACCAGTCCGGCGGTGGCCAGCAGCGGGGACGGCAGCAGCACCCGGCCCGCCTCCTCGGCGGCCAGGGCCGCCTCCGTGGGCCCGCAGCCCGCTCCGCCGTAGCGCGCCTCCACCGCCAGGCCGGGCAGCCCCGGCCGCTCCGCGAGAAGCGCCCACAGGGCCTCGTCGTAACCGGTCGCCGTACGGACCGCCGCCCTGACCTCTTCCGGCCCGCAGCGTTTGAGCAGCAGCTCGCGCAGGGTGCGCCGGATCTCGTTCTGCTCGTCGCTCAACGCGGCATCCATGGCGGACTCCTTCCGAAGCCGAAGGGCCGTCATGGTAGGCAGGGCAACCACACTTTCCCAGAGCAGATCTGATGTACCGTCAGATCTATGAGCCCGGACCGCCCGCGCAAGGTAGCCGTCGTCGGTGTCTCCCTCTCGGACTGCGGCCGTGTCGACCACGCCACCGCGTACGCCCTGCACGCCCAGGCCGCCCGCCGCGCCCTCGCCGACTCCGGCCTCGGCCGGGACGCCGTCGACGGACTCGCCTCCGCCGGGCTGGGCACGCTCGCCCCCACGGAGATCGCGGACTATCTGGGGCTGCGGCCGCTGTGGGCCGACTCGACCGGCGTCGGAGGAGCGACCTGGGAGGTCATGGCCGCGCACGCGGCCGACGCCATCGCCCTGGGCCACGCGAACGCGGTCCTGCTCGTCTACGGCTCCACCGCCCGCGCCGACCTGAAGGCGGGCCGCCGCACCGCGGCCCTCTCCTTCGGCAGCCGGGGACCCGCACAGTTCGAAGCGCCGTACGGGCACACGCTCATCGCCAAGTACGCGATGGCCGCACGTCGCCACATGCATCAGTACGGGACCACGCTTGAACAGTTTGCCGACGTCGCGGTTCAAACCCGCGCCAACGCCTTTTTCAACCCCCACGCCATGTACCGCGATCCGATCACGGCCGACGACGTGCTCGGCGGACCGGTGATCGCCGACCCCTTCACCAAACTCCAGTGCTGCATACGGTCCGACGGCGGCTGCGCCGTGCTCCTCGCGGCGGAGGAGTACGTGGCCGGCATGGCGAAGTCACCCGTGTGGGTGTTGGGAGCCGGAACCGCGCTCTCTCACTCCACGTTGTCGGAGTGGGACGACTTCACGGTCTCCCCGGCCGCGGCCTCCGGGCGGCTCGCCTTCCAGCGCGCCGGCGTCACCCCCCAGGAGATCGATCTGGCCGAGCTGTACGACGCGTTCACCTATATGACCCTGGTGACGCTGGAGGACCTGGGCTTCTGCGCGAAAGGCGAAGGCGGCGCGTTCGTGGCGGGGGGCCGGCTGACGACCTGCGGCGGGCTGCCGGTCAACACCGACGGCGGCGGGCTGTCCGCCTGTCACCCCGGCATGCGGGGCCTCTTCCTCCTGGTCGAGGCCGTACGCCAGCTCAGGGGCGAGGCCGAGGAGGGCCGCCAGGTGCGGCGACGCGACGGCACCCTCCCCCAGCTGGCCGTCGTCTCGGGCACGGGCGGCTGGTTCTGCTCCTCAGGGACGCTGGTCCTGGCACGCGACTGAGTGCGGTGCGGTCCGGTTGCGCCCGCGGGGGGCTTGCGTCGCGGTCTCGCCTTCTCGGCTCCGTCTCTCGCGGCTCCGCCGCGTGGGAGTTCCTCAGACCCCGGTCCTCAGAACGCCGGTCCTCAGAACGCCGGACGGGCTGGTCCCAGCCCGTCCGGCAGCGCCTCCCAGCGTGAGCTGGGGGAGCCTGAGAACACCGCGCGTCAGCGCGGTTGGGGTTCTGGGCGCCTCCCCAGTTCCGGGAAGGGGCGGGTAGAGGGAAAGCCCGCCGCAGGCGCGACCGGCCTGCACCGAACTCAAGCGCGCGACTGCCCCCGGCCCCCATCCCCCGGCTCCCCGCCGCACCACAGGGTCGGAACAACAGGGTCGAACGAATCGCCCGCAGCGGGTTGGATGGATGCCATGAGCGACGAAACGGCCGACAGCCGCCAGGATTCCTTCCGCGAGCTGCTGCGCTCCCTGCGGGTGTGGGACACCGAGCTGCCGCACTTCGACCCCGCCCAGGCCCCCGCCGACCCCTTGCCCCTCTTCCAGCAGTGGCTGCGCGAGGCCGCCGAGGCCGGGACACCCGAGCCGCACACGATGACCCTGGCGACCGCCGACGCGCACGGCACGCCGTGCGTGCGGACCGTCATGCTCCACGACGCGGACGCGCGCGGCTGGCACTTCGCCACCCACCGTACGAGCCGCAAGGGCCGGGAGCTGGCCGCCCGGCCCGAGGCGGCGCTGGGCTTCTACTGGCCCGCGGTCGGCCGTCAGGTACGGGTGCTGGGCACCGTGACGGCCGCGAGCCCCCAGGAGAGCCGGGCCGACCTGGCCAAGCGCTCCCCCGGCGCCCTGGCGGCCGCGCTGGTGGGCCGGCAGAGCGAGCCGCTGCCCTCCCTCGCCGAGCTGGAACGCGCCTCGGACGCCGCCTGGGAACGGGCCCTGCGCGAGCCCGACGCGCCGGTGGACAGCTGGACGCTGTACGTCCTGGAGGCGGACGAGGTCGAGTTCTTCCAGGGCGACGACCGCCGCCGCCACGTGCGCCTGCGCTACCGCCGCGGCCGGGGAGGCCGCTGGGTCACCGAGCTCCTCTGGCCGTGAGGCCGGGCTCCGGGTCGGTGGCGAGCCGGGCGTGGAGATGGATGTCCCACATCCCTCCGTCACTGCCCGGCAAAGCACCTCGCAGTGTGCCTTCGAGGCCGTACGCGCACCGTTCGGCCACCCGGCACGAGGCGTCATGGCCGAGCGCGTGCCCCAGCTCCAGCCGGTACAGCCGCGGCTGCTCATGGAACGCCCACCGCGTCAGGGCCTCCAGGGCCCTGGAGGCATAGCCCCGGCCGCGGAACTCGGGCAGGATCCAGTAACTGACCCGGGCGCTGCGCCGAATGTGGTCGATCATGGACAGGCCGACGCTGCCCACGACGGTATCCGGGCCCTCCGCCTGGGCGGTGACCGCGAACCCCACCGAATCGCCCTGCTGCCACCCGTCCGTACAACGCCCCAGGAAGGCCCGCGCGCCCTCTTCGTCCGGTGGCGGCGCGGTGATGGCGTTCCAGCGCCGGAACTCAGGGTCCGCTATTCCCCGCAGCACGGCATCGAGATCCCCGTCCTCCCACGGGCGCAGCAGGAGGTCGAACTCACCGATCCGGGCAGGGGCCGATGCCTTCGATTCCTTCATGTCCGGCATTCAACGCGGGCGGAATACAGGGAGCTTCAGCGGGGATTCGGGCACCGCGCGGAACATCACCCGCAGGTCCATGCCGATCCGCAGCCGGTGTTCGGGGCAGTCGACGATCTCGGTCGTCATGCGCGGCCCCTCCGAGAGATCCACGACGGCGGCCACGTACGGCAGCCGCTCGCCGAACGGCGGAAGGTCGTTCACGCGGACGACCGACCATGTGTAGAGCGTGGCGCGGCCGGACGCCTCCTCCCAGACGACGTCCTCGCTCCAGCAGCGCGGACAGATCTCCCGTGGGTGGTGATGCGCTCTGCCGCACTCCGGGGCGCGGCAGCGGCGTATGAGCAACCGGCCCCGCGCGGCGGCGTCCCAGTAGGGCCTCGTGAACGCGTCCACCGCGGGCACATCGTTGCGCACCTCAGCCTCCAACCGCTCAACTTCCCCGCCTTCCCCGGCACTTGATGCCCCTCGGGCCGCCCCGGGCCATTTCGCACATCTTTCCTGACGTGACGTCAGATCGGTAGCCTGAACTTACGTCAGCCCGTCGGCCCTTGAGCAGGAGTGGACGAGAACGATGCTTGGATCGACTCACGGCACCCTCACCACCACCTCCCGCCCGGCCCGCGTGGCGGCCTGCGGCGAACACCGGAGCCCCGCCGTCCATGGCCTGGCCGACGGCGCCGAGGACCTCGATGTCAGCGGGCGCCCCCTGCGCTCGGACGTGCCCGACCTGGACCGCTTCTTCCGGCCCGAGACCGTCGCCGTCGTCGGCGCCTCGGACGCGGAGGGCCGGCCCAACACCGGCATCACCCGGCAGCTCATCGCCTGGGCCGACCGGGTCGGCGCCCGCCTGCACCCCGTGCACCCGACCCGCGGGAGCGTCTTCGGCCGCCCCTGTCATCCGTCCGTCGCCGAGCTGCCCGAGCGGATCGATCTCGCAGTCCTTCTCGTGGGTGACCCCCTTCCCGTCATCGATCAACTGGCCGCCTCCGGAACGGACTCCACGGACAGCAAGGCGGCATTCGCCGTCGCGTTCGCCTCCGGCTTCGCGGAGACCGGACCGGAAGGCGCCGCCGCCCAGGCCCGGCTCGCGGCCGCGGCGCGGCGGGCAGGAGTCCGGCTGCTCGGCCCGAACACCAACCTCAACGCCTTCGAGCGCTTCCGCACCGACCTCGACGGCCCGGCGATCGCCCTGGTGACCCAGTCAGGCCACCAGGGCCGCCCCGTCTTCTCCCTCCAGGAAATCGGCGTCCGGCTCTCGCACTGGGCCCCGACCGGCAACGAGGCCGACCTGGAGTGCGCGGACTTCATCTCCTACTTCGCCACCCGGCCGGAGGTCGGAGCCATCGCCGCGTATATGGAAGGGCTCAAGGACGGCCGCTCCTTCCTGCTGGCCGCCGACCGGGCGGCCCGGCACAAGGTGCCCGTCGTCACCGTCAAGGTCGGCCGCACCGAGACCGGTGCCCGCACGGCCGCCTCCCACACCGGCAAGCTGACCGGCGCCGACGACGTGGTGGACGCGGCGATGCGGCAGTTCGGCGTGATCCGCGTGAACGGTCTCGACGAGCTCCAGGACACCTCGGCCCTGCTCGCCCGCGCCCGGCCGCCACGGGCCACCGGGGTCGCCGTCTATTCGATATCCGGCGGCACGGGCGCCCACTTCGCCGACCTGGCCACCGCGGCCGGCCTCGACCTCCCCGTCCTCCCCGCCGCGAAGCAGCACGAGCTCCACCAGTGGATCCCGGACTACCTCTCCGTCTCCAACCCCGTCGACAGCGGCGGCCACCCCGTCGGCGACTGGCGCGGCCGCAAGATCATCGACGCCGTCCTCGACGACCCTTCCGTCGGCGTGCTCATCTGCCCGATCCCCGGCCCCTTCCCACCCATGAGCGACACCCTCGTACGCGACCTGGTGGCGGCCGCGGAGGAGACCGACAAGCTCGTCTGCGTGGTCTGGGGCTCCCCGGTGGGCACCGAGGACGCCTACCGCGAAGTGCTCCTCGGCTCCTCCCGCGTGGCCACCTTCCGCACCTTCGCCAACTGTGTCACCGCCGTGCGCGCCTATCTCGACCACCACCGCTTCGTCGCCCACTACCGCTCCCCGTTCGAGGACGCCCCCCGCGCCCTCTCCCCCTCCGCCCGCAAGGCACAGGCCCTCATGCGGCCGGGCGAACAGCTCAGCGAGCACGCGGCGAAGCAGCTCCTGCGCGCGTACGGCATCCGCGTGCCCCGGGAACAGCTGGTGACCAGCGCCGCCGCTGCCGTTCGGGCCGCCGGGCTGGTGGGCTACCCCGTGGTGATGAAGGCGTCGGGCCCCCAGCTCGCCCACAAGACGGAGCTGGGCCTGGTGAAGATCGGCCTGACCTCGGCGAGCCAGGTCCGCGACGCCTACCGCGAGCTGACCGACATCGCCCGCTACGAGGGCCTGCCCCTGGACGGCGTCCTCGTCTGCCAACTCGTCGGGCACGGCGTGGAGATGGCGGTCGGGATCTCGCCGGACCCGCTCTTCGGCCCCACCGTGACGGTGGGGCTGGGCGGGGTGCTGGTCGAGGTGATGCGCGACATCGCGGTGGGCGTACCGCCGTTCGACGAGGGCCGGGCCCGCGCGATGCTCGGCGAACTGCGCGGCAGCACCCTGCTGGACGGGGTCCGGGGAGCGCCCCCGGCCGACGTGGACGCGCTCGTGGAGACCGTCCTGCGCGTGCAGCGCATGGCTCTGGAGCTGGACGGCGAGCTCGCCGAGCTCGACATCAACCCCCTCGTGGTGCTGGACCGCGGCCAGGGCGCGGTGGCCCTGGACGCGCTGGCCTTCTGCCGCTGAGCCGCCCGCGGCGACCCTGAGAACCAGGAGCTTCCCCATGCCCGTCTCCCCCCGTGAAACGTCCGACGACACTCCCGGAGCGGACGGACCCACCGAGCCCCCCGGGCCCGTCCGCTCCGATGCCTCAGTGATACTCCACGCCACTGACAACGGAGTCCTGCGGATCACGCTCAATCGTCCCAAAGCTCTCCACGCCATCACCGCTGACCTGCGAGAACAACTGATTTCAAGATTTTTTGACGCTTCCGCCGACCCGGCCGTGCGAGCCGTCGTCGTCACCGCGACGGGCCGGGCCTTCTGCGCCGGGGCTGATCTTCGCCCGACTTCCCGGCCCCGGCCCGGCGGGCCCGTACCGGGCGATGTCGCCCGCCTGATCCAGCGCGGCGCGCAGCGGCTGATCGGCGCGGTCCTGGACTGCGAGAAGCCTGTGATCGCCGCCGTGAACGGCGTCGCCGCCGGGCTCGGCGCACACCTCGCGCTGGCCTGTGATCTTGTCCTGGCGGGCGAATCGGCGCAGTTCATCGAGGTGTTCGTGCGCCGCGGCCTGGTCCCCGACGGGGGCGGCGCCTATCTCCTCCCGCGGCTCGTGGGCCCACGGCGCGCGAAGGAGCTGATGTTCTTCGGTGACGCCCTCTCCGCCGAAGAGGCGGAACGGCTGGGGCTGGTGAACCGGGTGGTGCCCGACGGCGAACTGGCCGGGACGGCTCACGCCTGGGCGGAGCGGCTGGCCGCCGGACCGACCCGCGCCCTCGCCCTGACCAAGCAGCTGATCAATGCCTCCCTCGACGCCGACCGGGCGGCGGCCTTCACCGCGGAGGCCACCGCGCAGGAGATCAACATGACGACGGCGGACGCCCGGGAGGGCCTGGCGAGCTTCGCGGAACGGCGCGCCCCGCGCTTCAGGGGCCGTTAGCGCCCACCCGGCCCTTCCAAGCTGACTCTCCGTCAGTTTCAATGGAGCCATGATGGGACACGCGGGCATGGCGGCTGCCGCCGTGCGATATCTGCGGTCGACCGGAGCGCCGACCTCCGCACCACCGGGGCCCGCCCTCCCGCCCCGCCCGGAGCCGCCGCGCGTCGATCCCATGCCGCGACCGGAACTGCGGGCCGTACGAGCGGACGAGCCGATTCCGCCAGCCCCGGACGAATTCCGGCGCGTACTCGGCCACTTCGCCAGCGGCGTCACGGTGGTCACGGCGCCGGGGCGGGACGGCGAACCGCCCGCGGGCTTCTCCTGCCAGTCCTTCGCCTCCCTCTCCCTCGACCCGCCGCTGGTCGTCTTCATGGTGGCCCGTACGTCCTCCACCTGGCCGCGCATCGCCCGCGCCGGCGTCTTCTGCGTCAACATCCTCGGCGCGGACCAGGAAGAGCTCTGCCGGGCCTTCGCGGTCAGCGGCGCGCGGACGGCCGACAAGTTCGCGGGCGTACGGCACGAGCCGTCCCCCGCGACCGGTTCACCCCGCCTCGCGGACGTCCCGGCATGGGTCGACTGCGCGGTTCACGCCGTGCACACCGGCGGGGACCACCTGATCGTCGTCGGGAGCGTCGAGGCACTCGGAGCGGGCGCGGGCGCGGCCGGGGCGCGGCCGCTGCTCTTCCACAGGGGCACGCTCGGGACGTTCACCCCCTGAGGGCGCCCAGCCGGGCTACTTCTTGTGCCCGGCCACCTTCGTCAGCACATAGCGCTTGCCGGAGCCGGGCTTGCCGATCTCGTGGTAGATCCGCGGCTTCTTCTGCGTGCCGCCGACGCTCCAGTCGCGGCTGAGCTCGCAGGACTTGATGCGCAGGACCACGCTTTCGATCTTGCCGTTCTCCCGGAGAGGCTTCCAGTTCCCCGAGCCGTCGCAGTCCTTCGGCCGGTCCTTGCCCGTCTCGTCCCAGACGTAGTTGTCGAGCCCCTGAGCGACGGCACCGCCGTCCGAGTCGAACTTGACCGTGCCGCCGTGGCCGTCGGTCCAGGTGCCGGCCAGGTCCGACTTGTGCAGCTGCGGCGGCTCGTACACCTTCACCAGGCCGGTGCCGTAGACCCCCGCGCCCACCACGGCGACCGCCAGCCACGCGAGTGCCCCGTCGCGCGCGATCCTGCGGACCAGGCCCCTGGGGCGGCCCTTGCGGACGCGCCGGCCGGCGACAGCCGCGACGAAGGCGGCGGGCAGCAGCCCGGCGGTGAGACAGGCCCACCACAGGACGTAGGACAGCGCGGGGGCGAACGCGTGGCTGCCGAGCGCCGCCACACCCCCGAACGCGATCACCAGCAGGGCCGCCACCACCGGCACCGCGGCGAGATCCAGGCGCAGGCGCTCGGCCCTGCCCATGCGCCGTGCCACGCGCCGCGCGAGCCCCAGCGCGGGCATCACCGCGACGCCCGTGACGAAACCGCTGACGAGGACGGCGAAGAACGCGATGCCGAGGACCGCCGCGATGATCACGGCCACGTTGTGCGGCAGCCCGTCGTGCTCGCGCGAGAGCATCACCAGGACGGCGACCGTCCCGCCGATCACCGCCTCCGCGCACAGACCGGCCATCGACGCGCAGAACGCCGCGCCGAATCCGTCCGCGTGCACCGCGCGCTTCGGCGCGCGAGCGGACCGCTCGGGTGCCGCTGCCACCTCTGCCTCGGCCGGCTTGGCGTCCGGCTCGGCCTGCTGTGTCATAACCGCCCCTCTCCCCAAGAAAGATTCCCCCAGAGGCCGGGAGGTTGCTTCCGCGCACAGACCGTGACCAGCACTGCCCTCCGGACTGCCGGCTCGCACCGGCGAGGAGGCTCATACGCACACCGCGTCGGCACGCGCCGCGGCGGACCATTCTTACCGATTGCCCGCCTTGACCGGAATGAGGCCCGACGCGGCCGCACTCTTCCGGAGGGCCGGAAAGTCTTCGACAGACACGAGCCAACAACACCTCGCGGCCGTGACCGGCGCAAGACCGCGGACACGGATCGCAAGAGGGATCACACAGCGGGGGCGGCCGCCGGGACGCGGGACGGCCTCCTCCGGATGACCAGAGCCATCAACGCGGCCACCGCGCACAGTGCTCCGGAGGCGTACCAGACGAGGTCGTACGAGCCGAGGGCGTCGCGGGCCACACCGCCCAGGAACGCGACCAGGGCGGCACCCACCTGGTGGGAGGCGAGCACCCAGCCGAAGACGATCGCGCTGTCGTCCCCGTAGTGCTCGCGGCACAGGGCGATGGTCGGCGGCACGGTGGCCACCCAGTCGAGCCCGTAGAAGACGATGAAGAAGACCATCGGGAGGTGCACCGCCGGGGCCATCAGCATCGGCAGGAACATCAGCGAGACCCCCCGCAGCCCGTAGTAGACGGCGAGCAGCCTGCGCGCCTCGAACCGGTCGGTGAACCAGCCGGAGGCGATCGTCCCGACGACATCGAAGACACCGACCACCGCGAGCAGCCCGGCGGCCGCCGTGACCGGCATCCCGTGATCGTGGGCGGCGGGCACGAAGTGCGTCTTGACCAGTCCGTTCGTGGACGCGCCGCAGATCGCGAAGGTGCCGGCGAGCAGCCAGAAGGGACCGGTGCGGGCCGCCTTCACCAGAGCGCGCACCGCACGCCGGGCCGCACCGGAGACGGGCGCGGGTTTCGGCGTGTACTCCGGCGCCCCGTAGGCGGCGAGGCCGACGTCCGCCGGGTGGTCGCGCAGCAGCAGCCAGACGAAGGGGACGACGGCGAGCGCGGCGGCGGCTACGATCAGCGCCGCGGGCCGCCAGTCGTGGTGTTCGACGATCCAGGAGAGCAGCGGGAGGAAGACCAACTGCCCGGAGGCGCCCGCGGCGGTGAGGATGCCGGTGACCAGGCCGCGCCGGGCGACGAACCACCGGTTCGTGACGGTCGCCGCGAAAGCGAGAGCCATCGAGCCGCTGCCGAGGCCGACGAGCACACCCCAGCACAGGACGAGCTGCCAGCTCTTTGTCATGAAGACGGTCAGCCCCGCGCCCGCCGCGATCACGGTCAGGGCGCAGGCGACGACCCTGCGGATGCCGAAGCGGTCCATGAGAGCCGCGGCGAAGGGCGCGGTGAGCCCGTAGAGGGCGAGGTTGACGGAGGCGGCGAAGCCGATGGTGCCGCGTGACCAGCCGAACTCCGCGTGCAGCGGTTCGATCAGCAGGCCGGGCAGGGAGGCGAACCCGGCAGCTCCGATGATGGTCACGAAGGTGACGAGGGCGACGAACCAGGCGCGGTGGATCCGGGCCCGCCGCTCGCCGCGCGGCGAGCGCTCCGCCGCACGGGCGGGGCGAGGAGTTGTCTGGGTCACGTCATCAGCATCGGGAGCATACTGGAGACGAACGAGTGGCCGGAAGGACAGTATTCGCAAGGATCGGGCCACGGTGGTCCGGTAGGCCGCAGGTCTGCGGCAGCCTTGTGGAAGGCGGGCCGGGGATTGTCAGTGGCCGGCCGCAGACTGGTCGGAGCAGGGCGGGAGCCCGCCCGGGAAGGACGTGGGGGGACGCTATGGACATGCCGCAGACCACCGAAGCCGGGCGTACGGTCCGCCGCCCGGGCCGACGGCCGCACCGCGTCGCGGTGCTCGCCCTGACGGGCGTCATCCCCTTCGAGCTCTCCATCCCGTACCGCATCTTCGGCAAGGCGAGGACGCCGTCCGGCGAGCCGCTGTACGAGGTGGTGACGTGCGCGCTCGCACCGGGCCCCGTGCGGACCGACGCCGACTTCTCCATCACCGTCGAGCGCGGCCCGGAGGCTCTCGCGGAGGCCGACACCGTCGTCATCCCCGCGTCGTACGAGCCCGGCCTCCCCTACACCGAGGGCAGACTCGAGGACGCCCAGGCCGCCGCCCTCGCGCACATACGCCCGGGCACACGCCTGGTGTCCATCTGCACCGGGTCGTTCATCCTGGCGGCCGCCGGTCTCCTCGACGGGCGGCCGGCCACCACCCACTGGAGCAGCACCGATCACTTCCAGCGGCTGTTCCCGTCGGTCCGGGTGGACGCCAACGTGCTGTTCGTCGACGACGGCGATCTGCTGACCTCCGCGGGGGTGGCCTCCGGCATCGACCTGTGCCTGCACATCGTGCGGCGCGACCACGGGTCCGCGGTGGCCAACGAGGTGGCCCGGCGCAGCGTGGTGCCTCCGCACCGCGACGGCGGCCAGGCGCAGTACATCCACCGGCCCGTGCCGGAGCCGCAGTTCGCGACGACCACGGCGGCGCGCGCGTGGGCACTGGGGCGGCTGCACGAGCCCATCCAGCTGCGCGACATGGCCGAGCAGGAGGCGATGAGCGTACGGACCTTCACGCGCCGCTTCCGGGAGGAGGTCGGGATCAGCCCCGGGCAGTGGCTGACCCAGCAGCGGGTGGAGCGGGCTCGGCACCTGCTGGAGGACAGCGACCTCTCCGTGGACCAGGTGGCGCGCGACGCGGGATTCGGCACGGCGGCGTCCATGCGGCAGCATCTCCAGGCCGCGCTGGGTGTGTCGCCGACGGCGTACCGGCGTACGTTCCGGACGGCACCGGAGGCCTCCCACCGCTGATCCGTCTCCGGTCCCGCTGCCCGCCCGGCGGTGGCGCGACAGCGGTCAGGTGAAGGTCAGTACGGCGCGTGCCACCCGTCCGCCCAGGGTGTCGTCGACGGCCTTCGCGAAGCCCTCGACCGGGTAGGCCGCGGTGACCAGTTCGTCCAGCAGGAGACGGCCTTCGGCGTACAGCCGGGCGTAGAGGGCGATGTCGCGCTGCGGACGGGACGAGCCGTAACGGCAGCCCAGTATCGACTTGTCCAGATAGAGGGACGAGACGGGGAAGGACGCCTCGGCGGTCGCGGGCGGCACCCCGAGCAGCACCGCCTGACCGTGCCGGTCGAGGAGACCGACCGCCTCCCGTACGAGGCCCACGTCCCCGACGCATTCGAAGGCGTGGTCCGCGCCGCTGGGCAGGATCGCGCGCACGGCCCCCCGGATGCCGTCGGTGGCGGAGGCATCGACGAAGTGCGTGGCCCCGAACTGCCGGGCCGCGCCCTCCTTCCCGGGGTTCGCGTCGATCGCGACGACGACCGAGGCCCCGGCGACGCGCGCTCCCTGGAGGACGTTCAGCCCGACGCCGCCCGCTCCGATGACGACGACGGAATCGCCCTGGCGGACCCGGGCCCGGTTGAGGACCGCGCCCACACCGGTCACGACGGCGCACCCGATGACGGCCGCCGAGGCCGGCGGCACGTCGGAGGGGATCCTGACCGCCTGGACCGCCTTGACGACCGTCCGCTCGGCGAAGGCGGAGCAGGACGCGAACTGGTAGAGCTTGCCCCCGCGCCGGGCGAAGGGCCTGCCGGGCATGCCGATCGAGCTGCGGCACATGGTCGGGCGGCCGCGGTCGCACTCGGCGCACGCGCCGCAGTTGGCGAGGGTGGAGAGCGCGACGTGATCGCCGCGCGCCACGTGGGTGACCCCGACGCCGACCTCTTCCACCACTCCCGCCCCCTCGTGCCCGAGCACCGCCGGGACGGGGTAGGGGATGGTGCCGTCGATGACGGACAGATCGCTGTGGCAGAGGCCGGCGGCGGACACGGCGACGAGCACCTCGCCGGGCCCCGGCCCGCGGACGACGAGGCCGTCGACGACCCGGGCACGCTCGCCGTCGAAGATGACACCTCTCATGGCTGGTCCGTCCTCTCGGCGGCTGGGATGCGGGGCGGGCTGGGCGGCTCAGGCGGGCCAGACGACGGACTGGAGTTCGCTGTACGCGTCCAGCCCGAAGGAGCCGCCGTCCCGGCCGACCCCGCTCTCCTTGAAGCCGCCGAACGGTGTCTCGGGGTGCCGTTGGAGCGTGTTGATCCCGACGTTGCCGCAGCGCAGGCGGGCGGCGAGGGCCCAGGAGCGGCCGGTGTCGGCGCTGAAGACGTAGTCGTAGAGGCCGTACGAGGTGCCGTTGGCGATGTGGACGGCCTCGTCCTCGTCCTCGAAGGGAAGGGCCACGACGACGGGCCCGAACAACTCCTCGCGGGCGACGGTCATGTCCGGGGTGGCGTCCGTGATCAAGGTGGGTGCGACGTAGAAGCCCCGGTCGAGGCCGGGGCGGGCGCCGCCCACCGCGACGCGGGCACCTTGCGCGCGGGCTCCGGCGATGTACGCCTCGACGCGGTCGCGCTGCGCGGCGGAGATCAACGGGCCCACGATCGTGGAGTTATCCACAGGGCTCCCGATCTTCAGCGCCCGCGCGTAATGTGAGAGGCCGGTGACGGCCTTCTCGTACGACGACCGGTGGACGAGCACCCGGGTCGGCGCCGTGCAGATCTGCCCGCTGTGGAACGACCAGACCGAACCGACCGCCCCGATCGCCGACTTGAGCACGTTGTCGTCGGCATCCTCCAGGACGATGGCCGCGCCCTTGCCGCCCAGCTCCATCAGGGTGCGCTTCATCGACCTCCCCGCGGCTTCGGCGATCTTCTTTCCGACAGCGGTGGAGCCGGTGAAGCTGACCATGTCGACACCGGGATGGGCTACGAGCGCCTCGCCCGTGGCGGGGTGCGAGCCGGTGACGACGTTGAAGACGCCGTCCGGAAGGCCCGCCTCCTTGAGGATCGGCCCCAGCGCGAGACAGCAGAGTGGGTCCTGCGGCGCCGGCTTGGCGACGACCGCGTTCCCCATGGCCAGGGCGGGCGCGACCTTGCCCGCGAGATTGACGACCGGGAAGTTGTAGGAGGTGATGCAGCAGACGACGCCCACGGGGCGCCGGACCGCGGCGGCGCCCAGCAGGCCGCCCGGAGCCAGTGGGGTCCCCTTGACGGGGCAGGGCGCGAGCGGGACGACACCCGGCTCGAGCGCGCCCCGCGCGTAACGGCGGAACCGGTCGACCGCCGGGGGCAGTTGCAAGGCCGTCGCGACGCGGACCGTCGCGCCCGTCTCCGCCTGGAGGAGAGGTATCAGTTCCTTCGCACGTTCATCGAGCAGTTCCGCTGTCCGGTCCAGAACGGCCGCGCGCTCGCGCGGATCCGTACGGGACCAGCCGTCCTGAGCGGCCCGCGCGGCGGCCACGGCATCGGCGACTTCGGCGGGAGTCGCCTCCGGGGCCTCCCCGACGACCTCTTCGGTCGCCGGATTGACAACTGCATAGTGCCCTTTTTCCGGCGTGCGCCATGCGCCGTCGATCCACAGTCCGTACGCCGTCATGGACGCGGCTCCTTCGGCAGGCCGAGCACGCGCTCGGCGATGACGGTGCGCTGGATCTCGTCCGACCCGCCGTAGATGGTGTCGGCACGCGAGAAGAGGAACAGGCGTTGCAGAGAGTCGAGTTCATAAGGTTGATCGGCATCCCAGGCGCCCGGTCCCAGGGTGGCGGCCGGGCCACGGATCGCCATCGCCAGTTCGCCGAGTTCCTGGTGCCAGCGGCCCCACAGGAGTTTCGCGACGCAGGGGGCCCCGGGGTCGCCGGACGACCCCAGGGTGCGCAGGGCGTTCCAGCGCATGGTCTGCAACCGGGCCCAGTGCCGTACGATCCGGTCGCGCGTGACCGGATCCGCTGCGGCACCCGTCTCCAGGGCGAGGCGGATGAGTTCGTCCAGCTCGGCGGCGAAGCCGATCTGCTGGGCGAGGGTGGACAGCCCGCGCTCCCGGCCGAGGAGGTCCATCGCGACCGGCCAGCCGTTGCCCTCCCCGCCGACGAGGTCTTCGGCACGGGCCTCGGCCCCGTCGAAGAACACCTCGTTGAAGTGGGCGGCCCCCGACATGTCGCGGATCGGGCGGACCTCGATCCGGCCGGGCTGGTCCATCGGCATGAGCAGCAGGGAGAGTCCGTGGTGCCGCCGCGCCCCTTCGGTGGTGCGAGCCAGCAGGAAGCACCAGTCCGCTTCATGGGCGTGGGAGGTCCAGGTCTTCTGTCCGGTGACGCGGTAGGTCCCGCCCGCGCCGGTGAGGACGGCGGACGTGCGGAGGGCGGCGAGGTCCGAGCCGGCGCCGGGCTCGCTGTAGCCCTGGCACCAGATGGCTTCCCCCCGGGCGATGGCGGGCAGGAACCGGCCGCGCTGGGCGGGGGTGCCGTGGGCGAGGAGCGTGGGGGCGAGGAGGTTCTCGCCCATGTGGCCGAGGCGGGCGGGCGCCCCTGCCCGCGCGTACTCCTCGGCCCAGACGACCTGTCCGGTCAGGCCGGCGGTGCGGTTGCCGTAGGCGCCGTGAGAGGTGTCCCAGGCAAGGCCGATCCAGCCGCCGGTCCCGAGTTCACGCTCCCAGGCCCGGGGCGAGGGGGCCGGGTGGGATGCGAGGTGTCCGGCGAGCCAGCCGCGCGCCTCTTCCCGGAAGGCTTGGTCCTCCGGCCCGAATGCGAAGTCCACACTCTGTCCTCTCCCTGCGGCGCCCTGCCGCGCTCACTCGGCGCGAGGACGATGGGTGACCGCGATCTATGGCGCCCCTGGGGCGGCCATACCCTGGGGGCACACGCCCCCGGCACGCGGTCAGGCGTTGGGTCGCTCATGGGCGGCAGCAGCTTTGGCCATCGCCTCCAGCCTCGCGAGCAGCGGCATCGGGTCGGTGCCGACGGTGCCGGGGAGGTGGTCCGCGATCTTCTGCGGGGTCCAGGCGCCGTCGGCGTACGCGGCGCGCAGTTCGCGCGGCTGGGCCCAGACCGCGATCTTGGGACCGGCCACGGTGTAGACCTGTCCGGTGATGCCGTGCTCGCGCGCCCGGTCGCTGAGGAGGTAGACCACCATGGTGGCGACGTCCTCGGGTTCGCCGATCTCGGTCAGCTCCATCGGCACCCCGGCGGACATCCGCGTACGGGCCACGGGGGCCACGCAGTTGGCGGTGACGCCGTATTTGTGCAGCCCCAGGGCGGCGCTGCGGACGAGCGAGATGATGCCGCCCTTGGCGGCGGAGTAGTTGGCCTGCGCCACGCTGCCCTGATGGTTGCCGCTGGTGAAGCCGACGAGCGCGCCGTGCCCTTGGCGGCGCATGAGCGCGGAGGCGGCGCGGAAGACGGTGAAGGTCCCCTTGAGGTGGGTGGCGATGACCGGGTCCCACTCCTCCTCGCTCATATTGAAGAGCATCCGTTCCCGGAGGATGCCCGCGGCGCACACGGCTCCGTCGAGCCGGCCGTAACGGGCCACCGCGGTCTCGACGACCCTCTGGCCGCCCGCCATGGTCGACACGTCGTCCGCGAGCGCGATCGCCCGGCCGCCCGCCGCCTCGATCTCCTTGACCACCGCGGCGGCGACCTCGCTCGCCGGTTCCGCGCCGTCGACGGACACGCCGTAGTCGTTGACGACCACGCTCGCTCCTTCGGCCGCGCAGGCCAGGGCGACCGCACGGCCGATGCCACGGCCGGCGCCGGTGACGGCGATCACCTTGCCGGTCAGGAAGTCACCCATGCGGCACCCCTTCCGCGTTTCTGACGGACCGTTAGATTTTTGAGCAGAGCGGGCCCGGACACAAGACCCGGCGGGGCCCGGATCTGGGGAGGGGACGCATGTCTTTGCCGGCGGAGTTCTACGACATGGCCAAGCGCGTCAACAACTGGGGCCGTTGGGGCAGAGAGGACGAGATCGGGACCCTCAACCTGATCACGAACGAGGTCGTCCGCGACGCCGTGTCGACAGTGCGCACGGGCCGCCGCATCCCGCTGGCCGTGCCGCTGCGGCAGGAGGGGATCCAGACCGGACTGATCCCCGGCAGGGTCAACCCCCTGCACACGATGGTCTCGATCAACCTGGAGCTGTTCGGCGCAGGCGCCGTCGCCAGCAGCGACGACGCCGTGACCATGGGCCTTCAGGCGGGGACACACTGGGACGGGCTCGCCCACATCTCGCACGGCGGCAAGATCTACAACGGCCGCCCGGCGAGCTCGATCACGGCTCATGGGGGCGCGGCGTACCACGGCATCGAGAAGGTCCGGCACATCGTCTCGCGCGGGGTCCTGCTCGACGTCGCCCGCGCCCACGGAGTCGAGCGGCTCGCCGCCGGGCACGCCGTCGGCCCGGAGGATCTGAACGCCGCGGAGGAACTCGCGGAGATCAGGGTGCGGGCGGGGGACGTCGTGCTGGTGCGGACGGGGCAGATCCAGATGTATCTGGCGGGCTCCCGGCGGGCGTACGGCCATCCGTCACCCGGACTGTCGTTCCGCACACCCGAGTGGTTCCACGCCCGGGATGTCGCGGCGGTCGCCAACGACACCCTGACCTTCGAGATCATCCCGCCGGAGATCGCCGGGCTCTGGCTTCCGGTGCACGCGCTCGACCTCGTGGAGATGGGGATGCCGCAGGGGCAGAGCTGGAACCTGGAGGAACTGTCGCGGGCATGCGCGGAAGAGGGGCGCTACGCCTTCCTGCTCACCGCGACGCCGGAGCCCTTCACGGGCGGGACCGGTTCGCCGGTCGCTCCGGTCGCGATCCTCTGACTGACGCGATCCTCAGACTGACGCGACCCTCTGACTGACGCGACCGTCTGACGGCCGGGTCGGCTTCGCCTCGGCCCGGCCGGGCCATTTTCCCCCGGCTGGAGCAACCGCAGGAGGCCCGCAGGAGCGATCACCGGGGCGACTCCGGGGAACTCACCCTCGCCCGCGAAGAAGTGGGCGGGCGGCGGCGCACCGATGCGCACCCCGAGCACGGCACCGCACGCCGCCGCCGGCTCCGGCGCGCAAGCCCTGTTTGCGCCGGACCGCGACCCGTACTCGCCAAGCAGCCCAGTACGAACGGGCCCCTCGACGTCCCCTCGCAACGAATCGCTGCGTCCAAGGGTGATCACGTGGACACTTCACGTCAACACCTGGTCTGGACTTTGTCGACTAAGCCCGATTTGTGACGGCGCGTGGCGACTCGAAAGCGCCGACCCAGGGGGCCCGCCCCCGGTCGACCTCGCACCAGATGCGCTTGCCCGCACCCTCGGGCTGCCAGCCCCAGCGGTCGGCGAGGCCGTCCACCAGCTCCAGACCCCGGCCGCCCGTGTCGTCGCCCTCGGCGCGTCGCGGGCGGGGCGGGCGGGCGCTGATGTCCGCGACCTCCACGCGGACGGTGCCCGCACAGAGCCCGGCCTGGCCGGAGGTGTCGGCGGCGTCCGGGAAGAGCATGCGCAGCACGGCCGGACAGCCGGTGTGCACCACGGCGTTGGTGACGAGCTCCGAGATGAGCAGGATCAGCGTCTCCGCCAGGGGCTCATCGACGCCTATGCCGGAGCCGGCCAGTCGCGACCTCGCCCACCTGCGGGCCCGTCCCACCTCCGCGGGATCGGCCCGGACTTCCATCTGCATCTGAAGCACCTGCACCGCTCACACCATCCGAACCGGCGGACACAACGCCTCGCGTCTCCGTGGGGTCACGGAACGTGACCCCGCTCCGAGACAGCATGGTTGACGCACAGTCACCTCAACAAGCGCTTCGGGCATATTCCGGCGCAAAGGAGTATGTGTACTGCATACTGTGCGACGCGCGCTGCGAAGACTCGAACATCGGAGGGCCGCAGGCCCCGTTCCGAGACGAGCGCCGGACATTTTCCCGCCCGGCGTTGCCGCGTGGACAACACCCGACTTGTTGCGCCCCTGAACCACTCGCATCCAAGGGAGAGTACCCGAGGGCGGGACCGACTCCACCCAGTGACGAGTAACGCACAGGACACAGCCTGATATCGGCGTTCTGCGAGCCGTTAGTTATGACATGACCGGCATTCCGCCCATGCCGATTAAGCCTGGACATTTTCCTCACCCAGGGTGTCCCACCAAACATCTGGCGCATTTTCTCGGGCGGCGTCCATCAACAGTTCATTCGCAAGGAATTCCTCCGATTCTTCGGTCGACTGCCACTGGCAGGCTCTTACCCAGGCGCGTTTGAGATGCAGATGAATGTCGGCTTCCCATGTGAAGCCCAGGCCACCGTGCACTTGCAGACAGTCACGGGCGTTGCGGATAGCAGCACTGTCCGCAAGCAGCTTCGCGCCCATGATCTCGGCCTGGGCCTCCGTCAATGACGCGGCGTAGACGCCCGCGCGAGCGAGGTCGGTGCGTACGAGCATCTGGGCACACAGGTGCTGCACCGCCTGGAAGGAACCGACCGGGCGGCCGAACTGGGTGCGGTGGCGCGCGTGGGAGACGGCGAGCGCGAGGGTGGCGCGGGCGCTGCCGAGTTGCTGCGCGGCCGTCAGCAGTGCCGCCTCACAGCGCAGCCGTGCGACATCGGCCGCCGGGCCAAGGGCGGCCGTGCGGGCGGGAGATGGCAGTTCCCGTACCCGGTGCAGGGGGGTGAGCGGATCGACGGAGCGGAAGGGGGCGGCCGCCAGGGCGCGCGGGCCCCTACCGCCCGCCACGGGCAGCAGCCGGGCGGTGTCGCCGGTGAGCAGCAGTACGGCGTCGGCGGACGCGAGGTGGGCGGTGACGCCGGAGCCGTCCAGGGCGGTGACGACCCGGGTGCCGTCGGCCGCGCCGGGCACGAGGCCGGCGGCCAGTTGGGTGGCGGCCAGGGGGCCGGGCAGCAGGGCTCGCCCCGCTTCCTCGAAGAGGAGTACGGCTTCCGGGAGTCCGAGGCCCGCCCCGCCGTCCTCCTCGGGCAACCGCAGCGCGAAGAAGCCGGCCTCCCCGAGCGCCGCCCACAGCCGCCGGTCCACGGCAGGCTCCGCTGCCCCATGAGCCCCCGGGGCCCCGGCGTCCTCGTCGGCCCCCAGCGCCTCACTCCGGCCGTGTGGAGCGTCCACTTCGGCCCGCAGCCTCTCGCGCGGGTACCGGGCCGCCAGGAGCGTGCGCATTCCCGCCTGGAGGGCGCGCTGGTCGTCGGTCAGCCGGAAGTCCATGGTCACCGCGCCTTCGGCAGGCCGAGGACGCGCTCGGCGACGATGTTCCGCTGGATCTGGGAGGTGCCCGCGGCGATCGTGTAGGAGAGCGAGGAGAGCCGGTCGGCGGTCCACGCCTGGTCGGCGTCCAGGGACTGCGGGCCCAGGACGGATGCCGCGGCCTCGTACAGCTCCTGGCGCGCTTCGGAGTAGCGCAGCTTGAAGACCGAACCGGTCTCGCCCGGCACGCCGCTGCCGCCGGTGCGTGCCGCGTGGTCCGCCTCGCTCACGTTCCACTGGATGAGCCGCCACAGGGCCGCGAACTCGGCGTTGAGCCGCCCCAGGCGGCGGCGGAGCACGGCGTCGTCCCAGCGGCCGTTCGCGCGGGCCGTGCGGGCGAGCCGGGTGAGGGTGCGGCGGCAGGCGATGACCTCGCCCGCGAAGGCGGTGCCGCGCTCGAAGGCGAGGGTGACCATGGTGACGCGCCAGCCGTCGTTCTCCGCGCCGACCCGGTTGGCGACCGGCACCCGCACCCCGTCGAGGAAGACCTCGGCGAATTCGTCGGACCCGGCGAGGGTCCGCAGGGGCCGTACGGTCACGCCGGGCGCGTCCATCGGCAGGGCGAGCCAGCTGATGCCCCGGTGCCGGGGTGCCGAAGGGTCGGTACGGACGAGCAGTTCGCACCAGTCGGCGACCTCGGCGTGCGAGGTCCAGATCTTGCTGCCAGTGACGACGTAGGAGTCACCGTCGCGGACGGCGCGGGTGCGCAGGGCGGCGAGGTCGGAGCCTGCCTCGGGCTCCGAGAAGCCCTGACACCAGATCTCCTCGCCGCGCAGGATGGGCGGGAGCCACCGGGCCCGCTGCGCGGCGTCGCCCTCCGCGGCGATGGTGGGTCCCGCGTGCAGCAGACCGACGAAGTTGGCGCCCACATAGGGCGCGCCGGCCCGCTCCGTCTCCTCCAGGAAGATCAGGTGCTGTGTGGGGGAGGCGCCGCGGCCACCGGCCTCGGAAGGCCAGTGCAGTCCCGCGTATCCGGCGTCGTACAGGGCGCGTTGCCAGGCGCAGTCGTGGGCGCGCCGCGCGGGCCAGTCGGTGGCCGGCGGCCGCGGCGGCAGTTTCGGCAGCGTTTCGCGCAGCCATGCGCGCAGCCGGTGCCGGAATGCCTCCTCCTCCGCTGTGGCGCCGATGTCCACCGCGCCTCACCTGCCCGGCCGGTCGAGGTCGAGGCCGAGCATGCGGATGGCGTTGCCGCGCATCAGTTTGTGGACGGTCTCCTCGTCCAGACCGCGGACGTGGTCGAGCGCGACGTCCTTGGTGTGCGGGAAGGTGGAGTCGACATGGGGGTAGTCGGTCTCGAAGGTGGCGTTGTCGCGGCCCACCTCATCGAGTGACGCGATGCCGTGTTTGTCGCGGAAGAAGCAACAGAAGACCTGTCGGTAGTAATAGCTGGAGGGCGGTTCGGGGATCAGGTCGCGCACTCCGCCCCAGGCGCGGTGTTCCCGCCAGACGTCGTCCGCGCGCTCCAGGGCGTACGGGATCCAGCCCATCTGCCCCTCGCTGTAGGCGAGTTTGAGGCGCGGGAAGCGCACCAGTACGCCGCTGAAGAGGAAGTCGGCCAGCGAGGCCATGGCGTTGTTGAAGGACAGGGTCGCCTGCACCGCGACCGGGGCGTCCGGCGATGCGGCGGGCATCTGCGAGGACGACCCGATGTGCATGTTGACGACGGTGTCCGTCTCCTGGCAGGCGGCGAAGAAGGGGTCCCAGTAGCCGGAGTGGATGCTGGGCAGGCCCAGGTGGGTGGGGATCTCGCTGAAGGTCACCGCGCGCACGCCCCGGGCGGCGTTGCGGTGGATCTCGGTGACGGCGAGGGAGACGTCCCACAGGGGGATGAGGCAGAGCGGGATGAGCCGGCCGCCGCTGTCGCCGCACCACTCCTCGACCATCCAGTCGTTGTAGGCCCGCACGCAGGCGAGCGCGACCTCCTTGTCATGGGCCTCCGCGAAGGTCTGGCCGCAGAAGCGGGGGAAGGTCGGGAAGCACAGGGACGCCTCCACGTGATTGAGGTCCATGTCCTTGAGGCGCTCCGCCGGGTCGAAGCAGCCGGGGCGCATCTCCCCGCGGGTGATGCCCTCCAGGGTCATGTCGTCGCGTTCGAAGCCGACGGCGGCGATGTTGCGCTTGTACGGGAAGGCGAGGTCCTCGTAGACCCACCAGTCGGCGGGCCGGCCGTCGGGGTCCATGGAGACGGTGTACTTGCCGCCCTTGTAGACGAGTTCGCCGATGCCGGTGGTGAGCGGGCGGGGGCCGCGGTCGTGGAAGCGGGCGGGGAGCCAGGAGGCGAAGAGGTGGGCCGGTTCGATCACATGGTCGTCGACGCTGACGATGCGGGGCAGTTCCACGGCGGCCCTCCAGCTCATCTGACGCTCCGTCAGAAATGAGGCTAGCCTCCCCTCCATGGACCGACAAGGCGTGGCGCCCCGCGCTTCGCGCCACGCCCGCCGCCGGAGCGGCCGACACTGGGAGCCCCCATGACCGGTACCGATGACGACCTCGCCGCCTCCCGCACCCTGTGGGAGCTGCTCGCGCGCCGCGCTGCCCGCACCCCCGACGCCACCGCGCTCGTCCAGGCCGACGACCCCGGCCCCACGGGCGCCGACCGGCGGCTGTCCTTCGGCGCGCTGCGGGAGCGGACGGAGCGCACGGCGGCCGGGCTGTACGAGCTCGGGGTGCGCCCCGGCGACCGGGTCGCCTGGCAGCTGCCCACGCGCATCGAAACCGTCGTGCTGACCTTCGCCCTGGCCCGCCTCGGCGCCGTGCAGTCGCCCCTCATCCCCTTCCACCGCGACCGCGAGACCGGTCACGCGCTACGCGCCGTCGAGGCGGCCTTCTTCGCGATCCCCGGCACCTGGCGGGGCTACGACCACGCGGCCATGGCCTCCCGGCTGGCGCGACGGATGCCCACGCCGCCGCTGGTGTTCACCGCCTACGACGCCCTCCCGCAAGGGGATCCGGCGGTCCTCCCGCCACCGCCCGCCGACGGCGACACCGTCCGCTGGGTCTACTGGACCTCCGGCACGACCGCCGAACCCAAGGGCGCCCTGCACACCGACCGCGGCCTGATCGCCGCCGGCGCCTGCCTCGCCCGCGCCCTCCGCCCCAGCCCGGCGGACACCGGCTCGATGGCCTTCCCCTACGCGCACGTCGCCGGCCCCGACTACACCGTGATGATGCTGCTGTGCGGCTTCCCCGCCATCCTCCTGGAGCACTTCGCGCTCCCCGCCGCGCTGGACGCCTACCGCCGCCACGGCGTCACGATCGCGGGCGGCTCCACCGCCTTCTACGCGATGTTCCTCGCCGAGCAGCGCAAGGAACCGGGCCGCCGGATCCTCCCCACGCTCCGCCTGATGGCGGGAGGCGGAGCGCCCAAGCCGCCCGCGCTGTACCACGACGTCGTCCGCGAGCTGGGCTGCCGGCTGACACACGGCTACGGCATGACCGAAGCCCCAATGATCACCATGGGGGACCCGGACGACACCCCGGAGAACCTCGCCACCACGGAGGGCCGCCCGGCCACGGGGATGGAGATCCGGGTCACCGGCGCCGACGGGCTGCCCGTCCCGCCGGGTGTGGACGGGGACGTACGGCTGCGCGGCGAGGCCGTCTGCCGCGGCTACCTCGATCCGGCGCAGACCGCCGAGGCGTTCGACGCGGACGGCTTCCTCCGCACCGGCGACCGCGGCCACCTCACGGCCACCGGGCACCTCGTGCTCACCGGACGCGCCAAGGACGTCATCATTCGCAAGGGCGAGAACATCTCCGCCCGCGAGATCGAGCGGCTCCTCCAGGAACACCCCGCCGTCGAGGACGTCGCCGTGATCGGACTCCCCGACCCGGCGCGCGGGGAGCGCGTCTGCGCCGTCGTCCGGCAGGCCACCGGGAGCACGCCCCTCACCCTCGCCGGCATCGTCGCCCACCTGCGGAGCGCGGGCCTGGCCGTGCACAAACTCCCCGAGCGGCTGGAGCTGGTCGACGAGCTGCCGCGCGACGCCACCCTCGGCAAGGTCCTCAAGCAGCGGCTGCGCGAGCGCTTCTCCGAGGACTGACTCACCGGGTCCGGTAGGTGGCGGTGGCCTGGTCGAAGTAGCCGTCGACCGTGCGCTGTTCGTCCGCCGGGCCGATCACCTGGAGCACGTGATAGCGGCCGCCGAGGATCATCGCGGAGTTGCGCACATAGACCTGCCGACCGCTGCTGTCGTTCCAGTTGAACGTGCCCTCCGCCGACGCCCGCTGCCCGACGTCGATACGGCGCAGCCCGGAGGCGCCCGCCCAGGAGGACGAGCGGTAGGCGCCGAGCTCCGGCTCCTTGTCCTGCTGATAGGCCATGGGGTCGCTGCCGAACTCGGCGACCTTGTCCCGGCCGGGTACGACCAGCAGTTGGCAGTCGCCGCCGAAATAAACCACCTGGCCCCGGTCGTTCTCACCGCGCCGCTGCCAGTCCTTGGCCACCGCCACGGTGAAGCCCTTGGGGTCCTGCCGCAGGGTGAAGCCCTTGGCGAGCCCCTCGCTCTCGGGGATCACGTCGTCCGAACCCGCCGCGGCCTGGCCCACCTTGCCGGTGGCGGGGGCACTCGGGACCCCGGAGGACGTGCCCGTGTGCTCCGTCGGCGCCTTCCCCTCGCTCTTGTCGGCCCCCGGCATCAGCAGCATGGCGTACAGCACCACCCCGACCAGCAACAGCAGGATCAGCCCCAGGAGTAACCGCCCGAGGCTGAGCGGGCTGCGCCGTACGCGCTGCTCCTGGAGGTGCCCGGTGGTGTGCGCCCGGGCGCGCGGCTGGAGTTGGTCCTTGGCGCTCTTCTTGTGCCGCCCGTGCGCGGGAGAGGCCGCGTCCACGGCCGCGGCCGGACGGCCGCGCCTGCGGCGCACGAGTTCGCCCTTGCGCCGTATGACCGGCAGCCGGTGCTGGTCGGCGGGGACTCCCGGCCCGATCGAGGGCACCGTGACGGTGCGGCTGCCGATGTCGGGCTCTGGCGCCGAGCGGATGAGGGACCGCAGCCACCCGCGCAGCTCCTCGAACTCCGGCCGCTCGGCGGGGTCCTTGCGCATGAGGGACTCGACCACGGGCCGCAGCGCGCCGCACTCCTCGGCGTACGCGGGCGGTTCCACGCAGACGAGCTGGAGGAGGTCGGCCGTGCTGTTCTCGGGGTACGGCGCGTGGCCCTGCACCACGCGGAAGAGCAGCGCGCCCAGGGCCCACAGGTCGGCCGCGGGGCCGACCGGAGGGGCGAGCTGCCAGTTCTCCTGCACCGGCCACGCCTGCTCGGGCGACCAGCGCTCGGTGACAGCTCCGACCACCACCATCCGTGCCTGCCGGGCCCGTTCGGCCGCGTGCGCGCTCCCCGCCGGACCGGCGCCGCCCCATCCGGCAGGGTCGGCCCCCGGGCCCTCGTCGCCGTCGGCCGGGGAGACCGGGTCGGCCAGGGAGTGCGGGTCGGCTGGAAAGTGCGGGAAAGAGTCCTGCGCGGGAGGGGCCGCCGCCGGCTCCGGACCGGGGACGCGGGGCGTGCCAGGGCCCGGGCGGGGCGACGGCGCACGGCCGGCGGGAGCGGGCGCGGGAGCCGTGCCGCTGGCCGCGCTGCCACCGCCCCAGGTGGAGGTCCCGGCCGGGCTGTGCGCGGCGCTCTCCGCGGCCGCCCGCGCGGCCGCGGCCCGGGCCCCCGCGCGGTACGCGGCGATGGCTCCGGCCCGCGCCGCCCGCGGGTCCTGCGGCACATGCCCGGACGCGCCTCCCCCGAGCCCGCCGGGCGCTGTGTCGCCGGGCGGAAGGAATCCGCCCGCGGCGCCCTGATCGCGATACGCGGGCCTGCCCTGCGCGGGGCCCGGGGCGCCCGGTCCCGGCACCCGGCCGCCGCCGGAGGCACCGTACGCCGACGGCCCGCCCGGCGCGGCGGGGCCGCCGGGAAGGCCGCCACCCCTCGGTGCGGCCCCCGGGCGCGGCGACACCCGGCCGCCATCTGGCGCCCCCGCCGATCTCGGCCGAACAGCACCACCCGGCCGCGCCACCGCGTCCGTCCCCGCACCCGAAGCCGGGCCGCCCGGCACCGGGTCGTAGCCGCACAGGGCCTCTTCCGCCGCGCCCGCCGCCAGGCCGGTGAGGAGGGCGCGGCCGTCGTCGCAGATGAGGACCGTGCGGGTGGTGATGTTGCGGTGGGTCCAGCCGTGGGCGTGCAGGGCGCGCAGGGCGGTGAGGACGTCGGCGGCGACCTCGGCGGCGCGGTGCGGGGAGAGAGCGCGCTCGGCGAGGAGCGCGGCGAGCGGGCGGGCGGAGACGAGCTCGCTGACGATCCACAGGCTGCCCCCCTCCGCGAAGACGTGGAAGACCTGGTCGAGCCTGGGGTGGTCGGGGACCTGCGCGGCGGCGCTCGCGGCCGCGAGCGCGCGGCGCACCGCCGGGTCACCGGAGCCCAGCCGGGCGGCGGCCTCCCCGCGCGCGGATCCGGCGCCGTGCGCCCGCTCGCCCTCGACGACCTCGGCCTCCACGACCTCCGGCAACGGGATCTGCCGGACGAGGACTTCCTGGCCGCTATAGGTGTCGAAGGCGCGGGTCTCCACGAGCTCGAACACATCGGACGGTGGCAGCGGCAGGCGATAGCGGTCGGCGAGCACCCGTCCCGCGTAATCGTCCACGACGCCTCCCCACGCGCGTGATCCGCACCGTCGCCCCATTGACGGCCGAGCGGCCGTCAACACCGGTCAAGTTGCTGCCTATTGTGGTTGCGTACCGTCCACGACGACTCACGATACGTGCCCAACCCACCCCTTCGGGGCCGTACGGCTCAGTACGTCGCCGCGTACGCCGTCACGTTCCGCCCCACGGGCCCGCGGAGCGGACCGCACTCCCTCAGGTCACGTGCTCACCAGCGACCGGAGCGGGCTCCGGGCCCCTCAGCCCGCGGATCAGCCCTCGGGTCAGTCCTCGGGCGTGAACGTCCTGAAGGCCATGTCGCGCAGGGAGCGGCATTCCACGCCGTTCCACTTGGCCTTCTCGCACGTGATCATGATGGCGTAGCCGTGCTCGTCGTCCACCTTGAACCCGCGGTTGAGGACCTGGACGCGCTTGCCGTCCTGGTCGCGCTCGAAGGACCAGTCGGCCACGGTGGGATAGTCATGGCCGTTCCAGGAGTGGACGTCCTTGATGCCGAGGCCCTTGTAGTTCCTCATGCTGTGCTTGGCGCCGGACTCCGCCTCGCGCCACGCCTTGGCGGCGTCCGCCTGCGGTTCGGGCCCGAAGTCGACCTGCAGCCGGGGGAAGCCGCCGTCGGCGCTGTAGACGGCCCCGGAGTGGTCGCCCGCCGTGCCGGTCTGCTTCCAGCCCTTGGGCATGTCGATCTCGAACTCGTACGCGTCGTTCTCGACCCGCCCGAAGCCGGACTTGGCACCACCGGGAGCCTGCCGGTCCACGGCGCCCGGGAGTTCGCCCGTCGCCGACGCGGCGGCGGACTTGACGGGCTTGCCGCTCTTGGCGCCCTTGTCCCCGCCGCCGTTCCCGTCGTTGCCCACCGCGAAGGCGAGCACCGTCCCGACCACGGCGAGCACGACCACGACCGCCACGATGACCAGCGTGCGGCGCGGCACGACCTCCAGGACCGAGGCCCGCTCCCACGTCACCCGCTGCAGCCCGCCCGTGCGGGGCGCGCCGTCGTGGGAGACCCGCGCGGCGACACCGGCGTCACCCGCGACGGCGGGCTTCGCCGCCGGCGTCTTCGGCGAACCGCCGGAAGCGGCGACACCGGCCTTCTTCAAGGACGGCTTCAAGGACGGCTTCAGCGACGGCTTGCCCGAGGGCCTCGCCGTCGCCTTCTCCCCCGGCCGGGCCGCGGCGGACCGCGCCGCCGGCTCGGGGATCGCCGGGATGGCGATCGCCTGCGTCGCGTCCAGCTCGGGCCCCGGCTCCGGCGGCGCCGGCAGCCGCTCGTCCGGGGCGTTGACCGCGCCGTTCAGCAGCGCCCGGGCACCGGCCTCGTCCAGCCGCTTCTCGGGGTCCTTGGCGAGCAGCCCGTACATGACCTCCGCCAGCGGTCCCGCGTTCCGGGGCGGGCCCAGCGGCTCGGTCATCACGGCGGTGAGGGTCGCTATGGCCGAACCCTTGTCGTACGGAGGGACGCCCTCGACGGCCGCGTACAGCAGGCCGCCCAGGGACCACAGGTCCGCCGGAGGGCCGGGCTTCTGGCCGCGCGCCCGCTCCGGGGATATGTACGAGGGCGCGCCGACCAGCATTCCCGTCGAGGTGACCGAGGGGTCGCCCTCGACCTGCGCGATGCCGAAGTCGGTGAGCACCACGCGGCCCTCGTCCGCGATCAGCACGTTGGACGGCTTCACGTCGCGGTGCAGGATGCCCTGGCGGTGCGCGGCGCCGAGCACGTCCAGGACGGCCAGCCCGACCTCCGCGGCGCGCCGCCACTTCAGCGGCCCGTCCTCACGGATGACGTCGGCGAGCGACCGGCCCTCGATGAGCTCCATGACGATCCACGGCCGGTCGTCCTCGTGCACCACGTCGTAGACGGTGACGGCGCCCGCGCTGCGGATGCGGGCGATGGCCTTGGCCTCGCGCAGCGTGCGCGTGATCAGGCGGCGCTTCTCGTCCTCGTCGATGTTGGCCGGGAACCGCAGTTCCTTCACCGCGACCGTGCGCCCCAGGGTCTCGTCGGTCGCCCGCCAGACCGTGCCCATGCCGCCGCGCCCGAGGACGTCCCCGAGGCGGTACCGCCCGGCCAGGAGGCGCCCTGCCGTGCCCTGCGTCTGCTCCGCCTCCGACATGCGTCCCCTCTGGCAATCAGCTCTGCGACCAACCCACCCTGGCAGAGCCACCATTGTCTCTCATCCGCGGACCGGTGGAAGGCCAGGGTCCACGGGCCCCCGGATGATGGCCGCATGCCGACACCCCGGCGCCACCGCGCGCCGCGCCTCGGCCACCGCCGCGCGGACCCTGCCTGACCTGCGCTGTCACGGCACGGGTGCTGACGGTGGCACAGCGGTGGGCCACGCGGACCGGTCTCTCCTGAGGGACCTGCTTTCGGCCGGAGCGGTTCCCGGACCGGCCGAGCTGTCACAGGATGCTCATGGGTGCCCTGTTAACACCGTGTATGTAGGCATCCGCAGGCGACACTCCCTCAGTTATCGCGTCAACAACGACACTCCTGACTCACCCACACGAAGACGATCGCTTCCGCGCGGACCGGCCCCCGGTCGCGTCTCAGATCGGCTGTACGTCCGGTGCTCCCAGCCGTGCCGCGTCGGCCGTCAGGTCGTCGGGCTGCAACTGCGATTCGCGCTCCGCCTCGACCCTCTTCTCGTAGCGCTCGATCTCCTTCTCGACCTGCGTGTGGTCCCAGCCCAGCACGGGCGCCATCAGCTCGGCGGCCTCGCGCGCGGTGCGGGTGCCGCGGTCGAAGGTCTCGATGGAGATGCGCGTACGGCGCGTCAGGACGTCGTCCAGGTGGCGCGCGCCCTCGTGCGAGGCGGCGTAGACGACCTCCGCCCGGAGATAGTCGTCGGCCCCGGTGAGCGGGTCGCCCAGGGTCGGGTCGGACGTGACGAGGTCCAGCACCTCGTCCACCATCGAGCCGTAGCGGTTGAGCAGGTGCTCGACGCGCGCCACATGCAGTCCGGTGCGCCGGGCGAGCTGCGCGCGGCCGTTCCACAGCGCGCGGTAGCCCTCGGCACCCACCAGCGGCACGTCCTCCGTGACGCAGTCGGCCACCCTCTGCGCGAGCCCGTGCACCGCCTCGTCCACGGCGTCCTTGGCCATGACCCGGTAGGTCGTGTACTTCCCGCCCGCGACGACCACCAGCCCCGGCACCGGGTGGGCCACGGTGTGCTCGCGGGAGAGCTTGCTGGTCGCGTCCGACTCCCCCGCCAGCAGCGGGCGCAGCCCCGCGTAGACGCCCTGCACGTCGTCACGCGTGAGGGGCACCGCGAGCACGGAGTTGACGTGCTCCAGCAGATAGTCGATGTCGGCGCTGGACGCCGCCGGGTGTGCCTTGTCCAGGTCCCAGTCGGTGTCGGTCGTGCCGATGATCCAGTGCCGGCCCCAGGGGATCACGAAGAGGACGCTCTTCTCCGTCCGCAGGATCAGGCCCGAGCTGGAGTGGATGCGGTCCTTCGGCACGACCAGATGGATGCCCTTGGACGCCCGTACGTGGAACTGGCCGCGCTCGGCGATCAGCTTCTGGGTGTCGTCCGTCCACACGCCCGTGGCGTTGACGATCTGCCGGGCCCTGATCTCGAACTCGCCGCCCTGCTCCAGGTCGTGCACCCGGGCGCCGACGACCCGCTCGCCCTCGCGCAGGAACCCCACCACGCGCGCCCGGTTGGCCACATCGGCGCCGTAGGCCGCCGCCGTGCGCACGAGGGTGGTGACGTAGCGGGCGTCGTCCATCTGCGCGTCGTAATACTGCAGCGCGCCGACCAGGGCGTCCTTCCGCAGGCACGGTGCGACCCGCAGCGCGCGCTTGCGGGTGAGGTGACGGTGGGTGGGCAGGCCGCGGCCATGGCCCGAGGAGACGGACATCGCGTCGTAGAGGGCGACACCCGAACCCGCGTAGAAGCGCTCCCAGCCGCGGTGCTGGAGGGGATAGAGGAAGGGGACGGGCTTGACCAGGTGCGGCGCGAGGCGCTGCAGCAGCAGCCCGCGCTCCTTGAGCGCCTCACGCACGAGCGCGAAGTCGAGCATCTCCAGATAGCGCAGGCCGCCGTGGATGAGCTTGCTGGAGCGGCTGGAGGTGCCCGCCGCCCAGTCGCGCGCCTCGACGAGCCCGGTCGACAGGCCGCGGGTCGCCGCGTCCAGCGCGGTGCCCGCGCCGACGACTCCGGCTCCGACCACCAGGATGTCCAGTTCCCGCTCCGCCATACGGGCGAGCGCCTCACCGCGCTCGACCGGCCCGAGTGTCGCTGTCCTCACTGCTGCCTCCCGCTCGACCGCTGTCACTGCCGTTCACTTCAGCCGCGCTTCCGTCCGGGCCGCGGCCGTCCGTCAAGCCTCTGATCCGCCTGTGCCCCTGCCGTCCGGAGGGCCCGCCGTGGGGAGCGGACACCCGCTCTCCTTCGATGCTGCCCCAGATCGCCCGCTTCGGCCGGGCCGGAAGCACCCGGGTGCGAGCCACGACGCCGCAATCCCTCATAACAGTCATATATCCGCTTAACCTGATGTATGCCCTCCAGGTCGTCCAGGGACCGGCCCTCCGGGAAGGACCGCCTCGCCATGCCCGCAGATCTCGCCGTCATCGGTCTGGGCCCCCTCGGCCTCCCTCTCGTCCGGGCAGCCACCGCCGCCGGCATCGCCACCATCGGCTACGACCCCGACCCCTACACGGTCGCCGAGCTCCGCGCCGGACGGCTGCCCTCGGAGGGCGTCGACGGCACCCTCACCGCCGCCGACGTCCGCCGCATGCTCGCCGCCGGCTTCCGGCCGACGACCGCGGACGCCGAGCTGGGCAGGGTCCGCACGGCCGTGATCTGCGCCCCCACCCGGCTCGGCGAGGACCGGGCGCTGGACCTGACGCCCGTCGGGGACGCGGCCCGCACGCTCGCGGCGCGGCTGCGCCCGCACACCACGGTGCTCCTGGAGTCAGCCGTCTACCCAGGAGCCACAGAGGAATACCTGCTTCCCTTGCTGGAGGCAGGCTCCGGGCTGCGCGCCGGACGGGACTTCCATCTGGCGTACTCCCCCAGCCGCGCCGACCCCGGCAACCGCCGCCACAGCTACACCACCACCCCCAAGGTGCTGGGCGGACTCACGCCCGCCTGCACGGAGGCCGCCGCCACCTTCTACGGCCGGATCTGCGAGAAGATCGTCCGCGCGCGCGGACCGCGCGAGGCGGAGACGGTGCGGGTGCTGGAGACCAACTACCGGCACGTCAACATCGCGCTCGCGAACGAGATGGCGGTCTTCTGCCACGACATCGGCGTCGACATGTGGGACGTCGTGCGCTGCGCGGAGACCAAGCCCTTCGGCTTCCAGGCGTTCCGCCCGGGGCCCGGCGTGGGCGGCCACGGCGTGCCCGTCGACCCCAACTACCTCTCCTACAAAGGCCGCAGCCTCGGCTACCCGCTGCGCATGGTCGAACTCGCGCAGGAGGTCAACGGGCGGATGCCGCGCTACGTCATCCAGCGCTGCGCCACGCTCCTCAACGAACACGGCAAGTCCGCGCGCGGCGCGCGCGTCCTGCTGCTCGGCGTCAGCTACAAGGCGGACATCGCCGACCAGGAGGGCTCGCCCGCCCGCGAGATCGGCTCCCGGCTGATCGAACTGGGCGCCCAGCTCAGCTATCACGACCCCTACGTCGCGCAGTGGCGCGTGCTCGGGCAGCCCGTGCCGCGCGCGGACTGCCTCTACGAGGCCGCCTCGGAGGCGGACCTGACCGTGCTCCTCCAGCACCACCGCACGTACGACCTCCAGGGGCTGGCGGTGAAGGCACAGCTGCTGCTGGACACCCGCGGGGCGACACCGGCGGGGGCCGCCCACCGGCTGTGAGAAGCACGGCCCCCGGACCGCCCGGCCCCGGACCGGCTACAGCCGGCCCGTGCCCAGCAGGCGGTTCGGCTGCGCGTCCAGGACCGTCTTCAGCGACGCGAAGTCCTCCACGCAGCGCCCCGTACCGACCGCGACGCAGTCCAGCGGCTCGTCGGCGACGATGACCGGGATGTCGAGCTCCTTGCTCAGCCGCACGTCCAGGCCGCGCAGCAGCGCGCCGCCGCCGGTGAGGACGATGCCGCGGTCCATGATGTCGCCCGCGAGCTCCGGCGGCGTCTCGTCCAGGGTCTGGCGGACCGCCATGACGATGGCGTCCACCGGCTCGGCCAGCGCGTGCCGGATCTCGTCGGCCGTCAGCTCCAGCGTCTTCGGCAGACCGCTTACCTGGTCGCGACCGCGAATGGTGAAGCGGTCCGGCGGCAGCAGGCCCTGCGTCTCCTCGGGGTCGCCGCCCACGTCCTCCAGGCCGTCGTTCTTCTCCAGCTGCTTGGCGAGCGCGGTGAGCCCGGCGGCGGTCCAGGAACCCGTGGGCGAGGCCGAGCCGATGCTCATCTTGATTTCCTCGGCGGTGCGTTCACCGATCGCGAGGGCGAACTTCTTCTTCACGTACGAGGTGATGGCCACGTCCATCGCGTCCCCGGCGGTGCGCACGGAGCGGGCCGTGACGATGCCGCCCAGCGAGATCACCGCGACCTCGGTGGTGCCGCCACCGATGTCGACGACCATGCAGCCGGTCGGCTCGCTGACCGGCAGCCCCGCGCCGATCGCCGCCGCCATCGGCTCCTCCACCAGGTGCACCTGACGGGCGCCGGCCCGGGACGCGGCCTCGATGACCGCGCGCCGCTCGACACCCGTGATGCCGGACGGCACGCACACCACGACGCGCGGACGGGTGAAACGGCGGTTGCCCAGCACCTTCTTGATGAAGTGCCGCATCATCCGCTCGGCTATCTCGAAGTCGGCTATGACGCCGTCGCGCAGCGGGCGGACCGCGACGATGTTCGAGGGGGTGCGGCCGATCGTCTCCTTGGCCTCCGTACCGACCGACAGCACGCTGCCGTCCTCGGCGTTGACGGCGACAACTGATGGTTCGTTGAGCACAACCCCCTTACCCCGCACGTACACCAGCGTGTTCGCCGTGCCGAGGTCGATCCCCATGTCCCTGCCGCTGAACGACTTGCTTTGCGCCATAAGGTGCCATTATTCCTTACAGTCGAACTTTTATACGGAGTTCACAGCGGGCCGCTCGCTGTCGGTGACAGCGGTGACCGCACTGCCGCGGCGCCCGCTCCCTCTCGCTCCTTCACTTTCGCAAGAGGTCACACACCACATGAGTCACCCCCGGCATCAGCGGTTCCCGTAAACACCGGCCGCCGCGGAAACGACGAGGGCCCGGACCGCCGAAGCGGTCCGGGCCCTTCGCCCTGCTGAAGGTCAGCGGTTGTCGTGCTGCGACGGCGCGACCGTCACCTCGACCCGCTGGAACTCCTTGAGCTCGCTGTAGCCCGTGGTCGCCATGGCACGGCGCAGCGCGCCGAACATGTTCATCGACCCGTCCGGCGTGTGCGAGGGGCCGGTGAGGATCTCCTCGGTGCTGCCGACCGTGCCCAGGTTCATGCGCTTGCCGCGCGGCACGTCCTCGTGGACGGCCTCCATGCCCCAGTGGAAACCACGGCCCGGCGCGTCGGTGGCGCGGGCGAGCGGGGAGCCCATCATCACGGCGTCGGCACCGCAGGCGATGGCCTTGGGCAGGTCTCCGGACCAGCCCACGCCGCCGTCGGCGATGACGTGGACGTAGCGGCCGCCAGACTCGTCCATGTAGTCCCGGCGGGCGGCGGCCACGTCGGCCACCGCGGTCGCCATCGGGACCTGGATGCCCAGGACGTTACGGGTGGTGTGGGCCGCGCCGCCGCCGAAGCCGACGAGGACGCCCGCCGCGCCCGTACGCATCAGGTGCAGCGCCGCGGTGTACGTGGCGCAGCCGCCGACGATGACCGGGACGTCGAGCTCGTAGATGAACTGCTTCAGGTTCAGCGGCTCGGCGGCGCCGGAGACGTGCTCGGCGGAGACGGTCGTGCCACGGATCACGAAGATGTCCACGCCGGCGTCGACGACGGCCTTGGAGAACTGCGCGGTGCGCTGCGGGGAGAGCGCGGCGGCGGTCACGACACCGGAGTCGCGGACCTCCTTGATGCGCTGCCCGATCAGCTCCTCCTTGATGGGGGCCGCGTAGATCTCCTGGAGGCGCCGGGTCGCGGCGGTCTCGTCCAGCTCGGCGATCTCGGCGAGGAGCGGCTCCGGGTCCTCGTAGCGGGTCCACAGGCCCTCGAGGTTGAGCACGCCCAGGCCGCCCAGCTCGCCGATGCGGATGGCGGTCTCGGGCGAGACGACCGAGTCCATGGGCGCGGCCAGGAACGGCAGCTCGAAGCGGTAGGCGTCGATCTGCCAGGCGATCGAGACCTCCTTCGGGTCGCGGGTACGGCGACTCGGGACGACGGCGATGTCGTCGAACGCGTACGCCCGGCGGCCGCGCTTGCCGCGCCCGATCTCGATCTCAGTCACGTTTGTGGCCTTTCCTTCTTCGTCTGCCGCATCCCAGTATCCCTGACGCGATGCGGTTCCGGCGGCGGCGGATCCGCGGGGCTCCGCCCCCGCCCCCGGACCGCAAACCGCCGGGCGGGCTGAATGATCAGCCCGCCCGGCGTTTGTGGATTCCGACAATCAGCGACGCGAGTAGTTCGGCGCCTCGGTCGTCATCTGACAGCCCCGCCCGGGGGACAACCCCCGGACCCCCGGCCGGACACCCAGCCTCAGCGACGCGAGTAGTTCGGCGCCTCGGTCGTCATCTGGATGTCGTGCGGGTGGCTCTCCTTGAGGCCCGCCGCCGTGATGCGGACGAACGTGCCCTTGTCCTTGAGCTCCTGGACGTTCGCCGAGCCGACGTAGCCCATGGAGGCGCGCAGGCCGCCGATGAGCTGGTGGGCGACCGAGGACAGCGGGCCGCGGTAGGGCACCTGGCCCTCGATGCCCTCGGGGACGAGCTTGTCCTCGGAGAGGACGTTGTCCTGGAAGTAGCGGTCCTTGGAGTACGAGCGGGCCTGGCCGCGCGACTGCATCGCACCCAGCGAGCCCATGCCGCGGTACGACTTGAACTGCTTGCCGTTGATGAAGACCATCTCGCCCGGCGACTCCTCGCAGCCCGCGAGCAGCGAGCCGAGCATCACCGTGTCCGCGCCGGCGGCGATCGCCTTGGCGATGTCGCCCGAGAACTGCAGGCCGCCGTCACCGATCAGCGGGACGCCCGCCGCGTGGCACGCCTTCGCGGCCTCGTAGATCGCGGTGACCTGCGGCACGCCGATGCCGGCGACGACGCGGGTGGTGCAGATCGAGCCCGGGCCGACGCCGACCTTGACGCCGTCCACGCCCGCGTCGATCAGCGCCTGGGCGCCGTCACGCGTGGCGACGTTGCCGCCGACGACATCGACGTTGATGTTGGACTTGACCTTGGCGATCATGTCCAGGATGCCGCGGCTGTGGCCGTGGGCGCTGTCGACGACCAGGAAGTCGGCACCGGCCTCGACCAGCGCCTGGGCGCGCTCGTACGCCTCGTCGCCGACACCCACGGCGGCACCGACGACCAGGCGGCCCTCGGAGTCCTTCGCGGCGTTGGGGTACTTCTCGGCCTTGACGAAGTCCTTGACCGTGATGAGGCCCTTGAGCACGCCGGCGTCATCGACCAGCGGCAGCTTCTCGATCTTGTGGCGGCGGAGCAGCTCGATGGCGTCCTCGCCGGAGATCCCGACCTTGCCCGTGACCAGCGGCATCGGGGTCATGACCTCGCGCACCTGGCGGCCGCGGTCCAGCTCGAAGGCCATGTCGCGGTTGGTGACGATGCCGAGCAACTTGCCCGCCGGGTCGGTGACCGGCACACCGCTGATGCGGAACTTCGCGCACAGCGCGTCCGCCTCGGCCAGCGTGGCGTCCGGGCGGACCGTGATCGGGTCGGTGACCATGCCGGACTCGGAGCGCTTGACCAGGTCGACCTGGTTGGCCTGGTCCTCGATGGAGAGATTGCGGTGCAGGACACCGGCGCCGCCCTGGCGGGCCATGGCGATGGCCATGCGCGCCTCGGTCACCTTGTCCATCGCCGCGGACAGCAGCGGGATGTTCACCCGGACGTTGCGCGAGACCCGGGAGGAGGTGTCGACGCCGTTCGGCAGGACCTCTGAGGCGCCCGGCAGCAGCAGGACGTCGTCGTATGTCAGACCGAGCATCGCGAATTTCCCGGGCATTCCGTCGACGTTGTCAGTCATGACACCTTCCCAATGGTCTTGCCCCAGCGCGGACTCCCATGCTAACGGCCGTCACAGGTGTCCCATTCCACGACGGCTGAGTCCCGCGTCACTTGGATATTCCTATGAAGAGGGGGTGCCGGGCGGCTTGGACCCCTCTCCGTCACTGCTCGGCGAGCGCCCGCAGCCTGCTCAGCGCCCGGTGCTGGGCGACCCGCACGGCACCCGGGGACATGCCCAGCATCTGCCCCGTCTCCTCGGCGGTCATCCCGATGGCGACGCGCAGCAGCACCAGCTCGCGCTGATTCTCCGGGAGATTGGCCAGGAGCTTCTTGGCCCACTCGGCATCGCTGCTGAGCAGCGCCCGCTCCTCGGGTCCCAGGGAGTCGTCGGGCTGCTCCGGCATCTCGTCGGAGGGCACCGCGGTGCTGCCCGGGTGGCGCATGGCGGCGCGCTGGAGGTCGGCGACCTTGTGCGCGGCGATGGCCACGACGAACGCCTCGAAGGGACGGCCGGTGTCGCGGTAGCGCGGCAGGGCGCAGAGCACCGCGAGGCAGACCTCCTGCGCCAGGTCGTCCACGAAGTGCCGGGCGTCGCCCGGCAGCCGCGAGAGCCGGGTGCGGCAGTAGCGCAGCGCGAGGGGGTGCACCAGCGCGAGCAGATCGTGTGTGGCCCGCCGGTCCCCCTCGACAGCGAGGGTGACGAGTGCGCCGATCTCCCCGGGGGCGGCAGCCGCGGGTGACCCCGTCGTGTCGTCGTCGCGCATCGGTCCATGGTGCCTTGACGCCAAGCGATCCACGGCACCGCCTTCATAGTCGTGCATCGAACCGTTACGCGTAGGTGTCCTCGTACTCACGTCTCGCGTCTCCCCCTTCCGGGTATACCCGCCCCCGCCCTCACGACTCCACCGATAGCTTGTGCCGGTACCGCGTGGCACAGGACAGGGCTTGTCCGTCATGGGGTCATCGCCGACCGAGTGCGGAGCCTCGGCCTCCGGCCGGGGAGGGGTCACACTCCAAGGATGCGGCATCCCTCGGAGTTTCGGCGCTGCACGGCCACGCGATGAGGTCACGGCACGGTCACCTACCCGGGTGGCGCGCACCGCGACCTCACGGCGCTGCGCGCCACTCCCGGCTCAGCGAACCAGGCCCCAGCGGAATCCGAGGGCCACGGCGTGGGCCCGGTCCGAGGCGCCCAACTTCTTGAAGAGCCGCCGCGCGTGGGTCTTCACGGTGTCCTCGGAGAGAAACAGCTCACGGCCGATCTCCGCGTTGGAACGGCCGTGGCTCATCCCCTCGAGCACCTGGATCTCACGCGCGGTGAGAGTGGGGGCGGCGCCCATCTCGGCCGAGCGCAGCCGCCGGGGGGCGAGCCGCCAGGTCGGGTCGGCGAGCGCCTGCGTCACGGTGGCCCGCAACTCGGCGCGCGAGGCGTCCTTGTGCAGATAACCGCGCGCCCCGGCGGCGACCGCGAGCGCGACGCCGTCGAGGTCCTCGGCGACCGTGAGCATGATGATGCGTGCGCCGGGGTCCGCGGAGAGCAGCCGGCGGACCGTCTCGACACCGCCGAGTCCGGGCATCCGTACGTCCATCAGAATGAGGTCCGAACGATCGGCGCCCCAGCGGCGGAGGACTTCCTCGCCGTTGGCCGCCGTCGTCACACGCTCGACGCCGGGCACGGTCGCCACCGCACGGCGGAGCGCCTCTCGGGCAAGCGGGGAATCGTCGCAGACGAGGACGGATGTCATGACCGTCCTCCGCAGCTGATGCGCGTCACCTTGAGCCTCCAGGCTGGTACTGATCGTCACCTGTGCGATCGACGCTCTCCGGCAGGCTCGGACATCTGCCCGACTGCTTCATCCGTCAACCGCCTCCGCCCTCTCAACGACGGTCACCCGAAAGAGTTACGGGCTCGGTCGGCCACGTTCGGCACTCTACGTGAGGGCGCGGACACGGAGCAGGGCGCATTGGGGGCGCCCTTCGCGGCGCACAAGCTATGCCCCATTTGCCCAGGCGGACCAGTCTTTCTTCCCATTTGCCGGTGTCTATGACTAGATTCGCAATCAGTCATATTTACATCTGCTTCCACGGCAGACGTAGACGGCACAGGCAGTGCGTCCGCATCAGATCGCTCGTGCCGGGCCGCTTCCGCCGGATCCTCCGGCGGATCGCCCCGGCGGATCGCTTCGAGGGGATAGCCATGGCAGATTTCTCCCGCCTTCCCGGTCCCAACGCCGACCTGTGGGACTGGCAGCTCCTGGCGGCGTGCCGCGGGGTCGACAGCTCGCTGTTCTTCCACCCCGAGGGCGAGCGCGGCGCGGCCCGCAGCGCGCGCGAGACCTCGGCGAAGGAGGTGTGCATGCGCTGTCCCGTACGGGCGGAGTGCGCGGCCCACGCCCTGGCCGTGCGGGAGCCCTACGGCGTCTGGGGCGGCCTCACCGAGGACGAGCGCGAGGAGCTGATGGGCCGCGCGCGGCACCGGGTCATCGCCGTGACCCCCACCAGCGCCTGAGCGCCTCCGGCCCGGCCCTCGCTACGGACGCGCGGCCGCGGTCGCCAGCTGGTCGAGCATCGCCGCCACCGCCGGCACCCGCGCCAGGTCCGGCAGCGTGAGGGCCACGATCTCGCGCTGCACCACCGGCTCGACCGGCACGGTGCGCGCACCCTTGGGGCGTACGGACTCCAGCGCCAGCTCCGGCATCACCGCCACCCCGAGCCCCGCCCCGACCAGCCCGAACACCGCCGGGTAGTCATCCGTCGCGAAGTCGATCCGGGGCGTGAAGCCGGCGCCCTCGCACACCTCGACCAGGTGCTTGCGGCAGCGCGGGCAGCCCGCGATCCACGACTCCCCGGCGAGCTCCGTGATCCCTATCCGCTCCGCCCCGGCCAGCCGGTGGTCCTCCGGCACCACGCCGATGAGGCGGTCGGTGAGCAGCGGGCGCACGACCAGGTCGTCCCACTCCGCGGCCGCGGCGGGGTCGGCGCCCCGCACCTCGGGGTAGCGGAAGGCCAGCGCGATCTCGCAGTCGCCGTCGCGCAGCATCTCCACCGAGCGCGGCGGCTCCGCCTCCACCAGCGAGACCCGGGTGCCGGGGTGCGCGGCGCGCATCCGCGCGAGGGCGCACGGCACCAGCGTCGAGCTGCCGCTGGGGAAGGACACCATCCGCACCCGCCCGGCGCGCAGGCCGGCGATCGCGGCGATCTCCTCCTCGGCCGCGGTCAGCCCGGCGAGGATCCCGGAGGCGTGCCGGACCAGCGCCGCACCGGCCTGGGTGAGGCGCATCTCGCGTCCCGTGCGGATCAGCAGCGGGGTGCCCGTGGACTGCTCCAGGGCCTTCATCTGCTGGCTGACGGCGGGCTGGGTGCACCCCAGCTCCCGGGCCGCGGCCGAGAAGGAACCGGTGGCGGCCACCGCGCGCAGCACCCTCAGGTGACGAGCCTCGATCATTCTTCGAGCATAAGCCCACCTTGGGGGTGATCGTAAATATCGGTTCACTACTTTGAGCGACGTCGCCTAGCCTTCCCCCATGCATCTGCACTCCGTGAACATCGGCCGCGGCCGCAGCGAGGATCTCCCCGGCTTCGCCGCCGGGCTGGCCACCGGCATCGACAAGCGCCCCGTCACCGGCCCGGTCGCCGTGGCGGCCCCCGGCCCCCGGGGCACGGGGGGCAGCGGCCTCGCCGGTGACACCGTCGTGAATCTGCGCCACCACGGCGGGGACGACCAGGCGGTGTACGCGTTCGCGCGCGAGGACCTCGACCGCTGGGAGCGCGAGCTCGGGCGCGCGCTGCCCGACGGGGCGTTCGGCGAGAACCTCACCACCAGCGGGGTCGACGTCAACGGCGCGCTCATCGGCGAGCGTTGGCGCGTGGGCGCGGACCTGCTGCTGGAGGTGAGTTCCCCGCGCATCCCCTGCCGCACCTTCGCGACCTGGCTGGGCGAGGAGGGCTGGGTCAAGCGCTTCACACAGGCGGCCGCCCCCGGCGCCTACCTTCGGGTGATAGCCCCCGGAGAGGTCCGTGCGGGTGATCCCGTCACCGTCGTCCACCGGCCGGATCACGCCGTTTCGGTCTCGTACGTCTACCGCGCCCGCACCCTCGAAAGGGACCTGCTGCCCGGCGTTCTGGCAGCTGGCGACGCGCTGCCCGCGGGCATCCGGGAGAAGGCGCTCGCGGATGCCGCCGCCCGCTGAGCGCGGCCGGGGACCGGCAAAAAGCGGACGGCGCACCGCCACGGGGCGCCCCCGGGCTCTAACGTGCCTGTATGACGACTGTATTGATCACAGGAGCGACCGCCGGGATCGGCGCCGCCTTCGCGCGCAAGCTCGCGGCCGACGGCCACGACCTGGTCCTCGTCGCCCGCGATGAGGAGCGCCTGCACGAGCAGGCGACCGACCTCCACGACCGGCACGGCGTGGAGGTCGAGGTCCTCCCGGCCGATCTCGCCGAGGACAAGGGCATCGAGTCCGTCGAGGCCCGGCTCCGCGACGGCTCGCGGCCGGTGCATCTGCTGGTCAACAACGCCGGGTTCGGCAACAAGGGCGCCTACCTCGAAGTGCCGATGGCCGACGAGCTGCGGATGCTCAAGGTGCACTGCGAGGCGGTGCTGCGGCTGACCTCGGCGGCGGCGGAGGGGATGCGGGAGCGCCGCAGGGGCGCGGTCGTCAACGTGGCGTCGGTGGCCGCCTTCACCCCGCGCGGCACATACGGCGCGAGCAAGTCGTGGGTGGTGCAGTTCACCCAGGGCGTGGCCCGGGACCTGGCAGGCTCGGGCGTGCGGCTGATGGCCCTGTGCCCCGGCTTCGTGCGTACGGAGTTCCACCAGCGGGCCGGGATGGGCACGGACAACGTCCCCGGCTGGCTGTGGCTGGACGCGGACAAGGTGGTCACGGCGGCGCTGCGCGACCTCGCGCACGGCAAGACCCTCTCCGTGCCGGACCCGCGCTACAAGGCACTCACGGGTCTGATGCGGCTGGCGCCGCGCGGTGCCGTGAGCCGGGCGTCCTCCACGACGGGCCGCAAGTACGGACCGAAGTAGCCGGAAGCCACCGGGAACGGCCGCGGCCCGGCACCCCCGAGGGGGCACCGGGCCGCGGCCGCGCGATGCGCGTGGCGTCAGTGCGCGTGCCCGTGGCCGTGACCGGCCTCGGGCTCCTCGTCGGCCGGCTTCTCGACGACCAGGGTCTCGGTCGTGAGCAGCAGCGACGCGATGGACGCGGCGTTCTCCAGCGCGGAGCGGGTGACCTTGACCGGGTCGATGACGCCGGCCTTCACCAGGTCGCCGTACTCGCCGGTCGCGGCGTTGAAGCCCTGGCCCTTGTCGAGCTCGGCGACCTTGGAGGTGATGACGTAGCCCTCCAGGCCGGCGTTCTCGGCGATCCAGCGCAGCGGCTCGACGGCGGCGCGGCGGACCACGGCGACACCGGTGGCCTCGTCGCCGTCCTTGCCGAGGTTGCCCTCGAGCACCTTGACGGCGTGGACCAGCGCGGAGCCACCACCGGAGACGATGCCCTCCTCGACCGCGGCGCGGGTCGCGGAGATGGCGTCCTCCAGACGGTGCTTCTTCTCCTTGAGCTCGACCTCGGTGGCCGCGCCCACGCGGATGACGCAGACGCCGCCGGCGAGCTTGGCGAGGCGCTCCTGGAGCTTCTCGCGGTCCCAGTCGGAGTCCGTGGACTCGATCTCGGCCTTGATCTGGTTGACGCGGCCGAGGACGTCCTCGGAGCTGCCGCCACCGTCGACGATGGTGGTGTCGTCCTTGGTGACGGTCACGCGGCGGGCGGTGCCCAGCACGTCCAGACCGGCCTGGTCGAGCTTGAGGCCGACCTCCTCGGCGATGACGGTGGCACCGGTGAGGGTGGCCATGTCGCCGAGCATCGCCTTGCGGCGGTCACCGAAGCCGGGCGCCTTGACGGCGACGGCGTTGAAGGTGCCACGGATCTTGTTGACGACGAGGGTGGAGAGCGCCTCGCCCTCGACGTCCTCGGCGATGATCAGCAGCGGCTTGCTGGCGCCGGCCTGGATGACCTTCTCCAGCAGCGGCAGCAGGTCCTGGATCGAGGAGATCTTGCCCTGGTGGATCAGGATGTACGGGTCGTCGAGGACGGCCTCCATGCGCTCCTGGTCGCTGACCATGTAGGGCGAGAGGTAGCCCTTGTCGAAGGCCATGCCCTCGGTGAAGTCCAGCTCCAGGCCGAAGGTGTTGGACTCCTCGACGGTGATGACACCGTCCTTGCCGACCTTGTCCATCGCCTCGGCGATGAGCTCGCCGACCTGCTTGTCCTGGGCGGACAGCGCGGCCACGGCGGCGATGTCGGTCTTGTCGTCGATCGGACGGGCGGTCGCGAGCAGCTCGTCGGAGACGGCCTTGACCGCGGCGTCGATGCCCTTCTTCAGGGAGGCCGGGGAAGCACCGGCGGCGACGTTGCGCAGACCCTCACGGACCAGCGCCTGGGCCAGGACGGTCGCGGTGGTGGTGCCGTCACCCGCGATGTCGTTGGTCTTGGTCGCCACCTCCTTGACGAGCTGGGCGCCCAGGTTCTCGTAGGGGTCGTCGAGCTCGACCTCACGCGCGATGGTGACACCGTCGTTGGTGATGGTCGGGGCACCGAACTTCTTGTCGATGACGACGTTGCGGCCCTTGGGGCCGATCGTCACCTTGACCGTGTCGGCCAGCTTGTTGACACCGCGCTCGAGGGCGCGACGGGCGTCCTCGTCGAACTTCAGGATCTTCGCCATGGTTGCTTCAAGTCCTCTCGTTGCGATCCTCGGCCACGCAGCGGCGGCCGCTATCGCTCAAACGAACTGCGCCCCGGGCGCCCGGCCGGTGAAGAGCGGGAGCACGGGGCGCAGATCAAAAACTTCGGGTGAATTACTTCTCGACGATCGCGAGGACGTCGCGGGCCGAGAGGACGAGGTACTCGTCGCCGTTGTACTTCACCTCGGTGCCGCCGTACTTGCTGTAGAGCACGACGTCGCCGACGGACACGTCGAGCGGAAGACGGTTGCCCTCCTCGAAGCGACCCGGACCGACGGCGAGGACGACGCCCTCCTGGGGCTTCTCCTTCGCGGTGTCCGGGATGACCAGGCCAGAGGCCGTGGTCTGCTCGGCGTCGAGCGGCTGGACCACGATGCGGTCCTCGAGCGGCTTGATGGCAACCTTGGAGCTGGCGGTCGTCACGATCCGACCTCCCCCTTCGGAGATCTCACGGGGTTAACTGTCTGAGGTGGCGACCAGGTCGGATCCGTCGTCGCGGGTGCCGGATCTGCCCGTCGCTGTGTTTGGCACTCCCGGGTGGAGAGTGCCAACGGAAGCGAGACTATGACGCGGTTAGCACTCGGTCAAGCGGAGTGCCAATTCGCCGTGCGGCGCGCGCCGTGACGCGGGGGTGGATCTTCCCCTGCGCCACCGGCCGTAATCGTCGTCCGCACCAGCGCTTCACGGCGGCGCGCCTCCACCGCCGGACGGGCCCGGCGCACCGCATCCGGTCTGCCGCCCGCGACGGAGCCGCGCGCCTCGCTCAGACGTAGTCCTCCAGGCGGGCCACCGTGTAGCCCTGCCGCTGGATGCTGCGCAGCATGTTCGTCACCATCTCGGTCATCGAGGTGCCCTTGAGCTCCTGCGGCCCGCGGAAGTGCGCGAGGACGATGTCGCCGGGGCGCAGCTTGTCGCCCTCGGCGTAGCGCATGTCGTTGATCTGCATCGTCGCCTCCCACAGCACGAGCGCCTTCACCCCGCAGCTCCCGGCGGCGGTGAGCGTCGCGTCGTTGTAATTGCCGTAAGGCGGGCGGAACAGCCACGGCTCGACCCCGGTCCGCTTCTTCAGCCGGTCCTGCTGCCCGCATATCTCGTGGCGCTGGGCGTCGGGCGAGAGCGTGCGCAGGTTGGGGTGGGAGAGGGTGTGGTTCTGGATGGTGTCGGGGTGGCCGGCGTCGCCCCGGAGCTGCTCGAAGTAGCCGTAGCCGCGGCCCGCGCGGGCGATGTCGTCCGTCAGGAACATCGTGTAGGGCAGCTTCAGGTCCTTCGTCATCTTCACGAACTCCGGGTCCTTCTCGGCCCCGTCGTCGAAGGTCAGGAAGACGACCTTGTCCTTGGTCTCCACCCGCCGCACGACCCTGGGCTTCTCCCCCCGCTTCATCCCGTCCGTCACCTTCCCCGCGGGCGGCGCGGGCGGCGCGGCGAGGGGCGCGTCGAGCCCCCAGCGGCGGTACGCGCCGGTGTCGGCGGAGGGCGACGCCGAGGGCGCTTCCGTACGGCCGGTGGCCGACGGGGCGGACTTCCCCGGTCCGGAGGACGATCCGGAACACCCGGAGACGAGTCCGGCGAGCAGCAGGGCGACGGCGACGGCCCGGGGGCCGGATATGGAAGGACTCACCCATCCGATTCTTGTGCACTCGTTCGAGTTAGGCGAGGCGGGTACGGGTGGCCGCGTCCCGGAGGCCGGCCGCGGAAGCCGATTACGGAAAGCGGCGGGGCTGGGGAAAGAATGAAACCGTGCCCGCACCGAACCAGCCGACCGAAGCCTTCGCCGCCCTTCTCACCGCCGAGGGGCGCCACCTCCTGGACGAGCTCCGCGACCACGACCCCGCCCAGGAGCTGGCCACCGCGACCCGGCTGCGCCGTGAGCACCCGGCCGAGCTGGTCTCCGCCGCGATCGGGCAGGCGCGGCTGCGGCAGCGGGCCGTCGCGAAGTTCGGGGCTGAGGACGCGTACCGCATGTTCTTCACCCCCAACGGCGTCGAGCAGTCGACCCGCAGGACCGTGGCGGAGTACCGCGCCGCCCGCTTCGCCGCGCTCGGCGTCCGCTCCGTGGCCGATCTCTGCTGCGGCATCGGCGGCGACGCGCTCGCGCTGGCCCGCGCGGGCGTACGGGTCCTCGCCGTCGACCGCGACCCGCTGACCTGCGCGGTCGCGACCGCCAACGCGGAGGCGCTCGGCCTGGCCGAGCTCATCGAGGTGCGCTGCGCGGACGTCACGGAGATCGACACCGCAGCGTACGACGCCGTCTTCGTCGACCCCGCCCGCCGTGGCGGACGCGGCCGGATCTTCGACCCGGAGGCGTACTCACCCCCGCTGTCCTGGGCCGTGCGGGCCGCCCTCGCGGCCCCGCGCGCCGCGCTGAAGATCGCGCCCGGCATTCCGCACGAGGCGATCCCCGCCGAGGCGGAGGCCGAGTGGATCTCGGACGGGGGCGACGTCAAGGAAGCGGTGCTGTGGTTCGGCACCGCGCCCGGCACGCACCGCTCGACGCTCCTCCCCTCGGGCGCGACCCTCACCGGCCGCGGCCTCCCCGACCCCGCGGTCCGCCCGGTCGGCCGCTATCTCTACGAACCGGACGGCGCCGTCATCCGCGCCCACCTCGTCGCCGAGGTCGCGGAGGACCTCGCCGGCGGCCTGATCGACGAGACGATCGCCTATGTGACGGGCGACGAACTCCGCCCGACGCCGTACGCGACGCCGTACGAGATCACCGACGTGCTCCCCTTCAACCTCAAGCACCTCAAGAAGCTGGTGCGCGAGCGGGAGATCGGCGTCGCGGTCATCAAGAAGCGCGGCTCGGCGGTGGAGCCGGAGGAACTGCGCAAGAAGCTGAAGCTCGAAGGGGGGAACTCCTGCGTGATCGTCCTTACGCGCGTGGCGGGGGCCCCGACCATGCTCCTGGGGCATCCGGCCCAGGCGTAACCGGACCTCAAGTCCCGCCGCCGCGTCACTCGTTGCTGATGCCGTGCACGCGCTCGCGGGTGTGCGCCTGGATGTCCTTGATCGTGATGTCCAGCAGCTGGCTGGACAGGTGGTGCAGGGCGCGCGAGGCCGCCAGTTCGTCGCCGATCGCCGGGACGTTCTCGTCGGCGGGGTGGCAGTGCGCGGTGCCGTCGCCGACCATCGGGCCCGGCGCCCTGCCCGTGAGGCGGGCCTCGGCGGTGACCACGTGATCGTGTTCCTTGATGCTGACCTCGACAGTCCAGACCTTGCTGCCGCTCACGGGTGGACCTCCTTGCGCGCCGACGCGGTCCCACCACGCTGACACGCGGGTGCGGGGCGCGCACGGGGCCATGGGCCGAACGGGACTTCGCGGTACCCCTGAGCAGGTACCGCGAGAGTTGCTTACGCGGCCGGCCGCGCCCCGGGAAGCTGGTCACCGTGATCAGTGAGATTCCGCCTCGTGGGGCGTACGTCATCGACACCCGGACCGACCGGGTCGGCCAAGTCATGGACCACACAGGCGACTTCGTCCACCTACGCCCGCCCGGTGGCGGCAAGGAGTGGGAGTGCCCCGTCACCTCACTCCAGATCACGACCCTGCGCGCCTATCTGCGCGCACACGTGACGGACGTCAACAACCACCGGAGGTTCATCCGGTGACCGGCGGCGGTCGGTCGTGGTGACCCGCGTCGTCCCGCCCTTCGAGCAGCTCTGACCGGCTTCGCCGCTCGCCCCTACGCCAGATCCGTCAGATCCTCCGCGTAGAACGTCGTCAGCGGCTGGGGGCCTATGTACTGCTGGCAGTTGCACTGGCCCCGTTCATAGCTCGTCGGCTTCTTGTCCGCGTCCCAGGCCGACGGGAGCTCCACCGATTCGTGGCAGCGGCCCTGCTTGTCGTGTTTGGCCAGGTGGTGGGTGCAGCCGCAGACCGGCTGGGGTGGCTTGGACGCGGATTCCAGGGCCTCGCGCTGCTCGCGCTCGGTCTCCAGGAGTTCGAGCTTGCGCTCGTGGCGCGTGCGCAGGGCAGTGCGGCCCATGTCGGCCGCCTTGGTGAAGCCTCCGACGCCGAAAAAGATCAATACCCACCAGAGCCATTCCATATCCGGCTCCTCCCCGTCCGCCCTGCCCGGCCTCCAGAATAGGTGTTCCCCGTTCGGGCCCGGCAGGGCTGTGGACAACCCGCTACCGGCTCACGACTCGTACAGGTTCTTCTTGCTCAGCTCGTGCACGTGGTCGTGGTCGTGGGAGTGGCCGTGGTCATGGGAGTGCGCGTGGTCGTGGCCGGGTACGTGCGTCTCGGTCACCGGCAGCGAGGAGTCCGCCGAGAGGTCCCACGACGACGCGGACCGCCCCCGTGCCACCATCTCCGAGCCCAGGGCCGCGACCATCGCGCCGTTGTCCGTGCACAGCTTCGGGCGCGGCACGCGCAGCGTGATGCCGGCGTCCTCGCAGCGGCGGGCGGCCATGGCGCGCAGCCGCGTGTTCGCCGCGACACCGCCGCCGATCATGAGGTGGTCGACGCCGTTGTCCTTGCAGGCCCGCACGGCCTTGCGGGTCAGGACGTCCACGACCGCCTCCTGGAAGGACGCCGCCACGTCCGCGACCGGCACCTCCTCGCCCGCCGCGCGCCTGGCCTCTATCCAGCGGGCCACGGCAGTCTTCAGACCGGAGAACGAGAAGTCGTAGACCGGGTCGCGCGAGCCCGTCAGACCGCGCGGGAAGCGGATGGCCTCCGGGTCGCCCTCGCGCGCGTACCGGTCGATGACCGGGCCGCCGGGGAAGCCGAGGTTCAGCACGCGGGCGACCTTGTCGAACGCCTCGCCCGCCGCGTCGTCGATCGTCGAGCCCAGCGGGCGGACGTCGGAGGTGATGTCCGGCGCGAGGAGCAGCGAGGAGTGTCCGCCGGAGACCAGCAGGGCCATCGTCGGCTCGGGCAGCGCGCCGTGTTCGAGCTGGTCGACGCAGATGTGCGAGGCGAGGTGGTTCACGCCGTAGAGCGGCTTGCCGAGGGCGTACGCGTACGCCTTCGCGGCCGAGACCCCGACGAGCAGCGCGCCGGCGAGGCCGGGGCCCGCGGTGACGGCGATGCCGTCCAGGTCCTTGGCGCTGACCCCCGCCTCCTTGAGCGCCCGCTCGATGGTCGGGACCATCGCCTCCAGGTGGGCGCGGCTGGCGACCTCGGGCACCACGCCGCCGAAGCGGGCGTGCTCGTCGACGCTGGAGGCGACGGCGTCCGCGAGCAGCGTGTGGCCCCGGACGATGCCGACGCCCGTCTCGTCGCAGGAGGTCTCGATGCCGAGGACGAGGGGTTCGTCAGCTCTGGGAGCCATGGGTCATTCCTTGCACTGCGGAGTTCGGATCGGAAAGGCGCATCACGAGCGCGTCGACGTTACCGGGCTGGTAGTAGCCACGGCGGACGCCGACCGGCTCGAAGCCGAAGCGCTCGTAGAGCCGCTGGGCGCGGGTGTTGTCGACGCGCACCTCCAGGAGCACCTCACGGCACTCGAAGGCGGTCGCGGTGGTGAGCAGTTCGGCGAGCAGCCGGGCGCCGAGGCCGGTGCTCCAGTGCTCGTGGGCGACGGCGATGGTCTGTACGTCGCCGGTACCGTCGATCGCGGCGAGGCCGGCGTAGCCGACGACGTGGCCGTCGGGGGCCTCGGCGACCACATAGCGGCGGTTGGCACCGGCGCCGCGGGCGTGGGCGAGCTCGGACCAGAACAGGCCCTTGGACCAGGCGTCGTCCGGGAAGAGCACGCGCTCCAGCTCCAGCACCGGCCCGATGTCCCACCAGCGCATCTCGCGGATACGCACTGTCTCGGTCACTTCGGTGTGACCACCTTGTAGTTCGCGGGCACCTGCGCGTCCGGACGGCGCAGATAGAGCGGCTGGGCCGGCAGGAACTCCCCGCCCGTCCGCAGCTTCTCCACCGCCAGCGACGCCAGGGCGCCCGCCGACTGGTGCTCGGGCATGTCGGTGCGCACGTCCGTGAACGCGTCCGGATAGAGCAGCCCGCCCGCGCCGATGACGGTCAGCCCGGCGAGCGGCTCGGTGAGGTCGGCGGGGCGGTCCACGGCGGGCTCGGTGACGCGGGTACGCGCGTCGCCGTACCGCGCCCAGTAGACCTCCTTGCGGCGGGCGTCCGTCGCCACGACGAACTCGCCCTCCAGCCCCCGCTGCCCCGCCGCGTACGCGATCCCGTCGAGCGAGCACAGCCCGTGGACGGGCACGGAGAGCGCGGCGCCGAAGGTCGCGGCGGTCACGATGCCGACGCGCAGGCCGGTGTAGGGGCCGGGGCCGACGCCGACGACGATGCCGGTCACGTCCGCCAGCGTGCGACCTGCCTCGCCGAGCACCCGGTCGACGGCGGGAAGCAGCAGCTCACCGTGCCTGCGGGCGTCCACCTGTCGCGATTCGGCGATGACTTTGTCGCCGTCGTGGAGGGCGGCGGTGACGGCGGGGGTTGCGGTATCAAGAGCGAGCAGCAGCACACTGACAGCCTACGGCGCGCCATGGGGCGGACGGTGCCCGCGCCCGCTCTCGCCGAGGGCGCGGCGGGGGCGTACGCGGGTGCTACGGTCAGCCGCATAGCCGTACGCAGGACGAAAGGGTGCGCAGCGTGGCACGCAGCAGCTCGGGAGCGATGGTGACAGCGCTCACCGCGGTGGCGCTGGCCGGAGTCGGGTTTCTCGCCTACCAGGCGGACGCCGCGCCCGGACGCCCGCACGCGGCCGCTTCCGCCGCCCCGTCCGGCTCCGGCACGGTGTCCCCCGGCCAGGACGCCGGCGGCAAGGACAAGCCCGCGCAGGACCCCGCCACGACCGTCCCGGCGAACTCCGGCACCGGGAAGCGGGTCGTGTACGCGCTCGGGGCCAAGCGGGTGTGGCTGGTCGGCGTGAACGGGCAGCCGACCCGGTCGTTCGAGGTCGCGCCCAGCGCGGTGAACCCGCTGCCGGGGTCCTACAAGGTGACCTCGCGGACGCCCACCGGCAATGGCTCGGACGGGGTCCCGATCGAGCACATCGTGCGCTTCCACCAGAACGCGGCCGGTGTCGTCTTCGGCTTCAGCGCGGCGGTCGACGGTTCGTCGCCGAAGCCGTCCGCCACGCAGAAGACCGGTGGCATCCGGGAGCAGCCGGCGGACGGGCGGGCCATGTGGGAGTTCGCGGTGAGCGGGGCGAGCGTGGTGGTGGTCCCGTAAGGGGGCACCGGCGGCCCCTGCGGGGGCACCGGCCGTCGGGGGCTACGCGCCGTTCACCCTGACGGGTTTCTTTTTCCCGGCGCGGCCGGGGGCTCGTCTCACGCCGCCGGGCGGTCGCGTTCCTCTTCGGGCCCGGGGGCCCGCGGGGGCGTGGACACCGCGTCCGCCGCCGCGCACGCCGCCAGGAGGTCCCGCATCGACAGGGGCCGCTCTTCGGACCGCTCGTCACGGCGGTCGGCAGCAGGCGCAGGCTCGGCGGCTGGTTCTCGGGCCGTCATGAGTGCCTCCTGGGGCAGCTGGGCAAGGTTAGGTAGACCTAACCGTGTCTCTGTCTTCCATGTGACCACGCCGGAGACCGCCCGCGCAACATGTTGCCGACGGCTTGTCGGAATGAAGCGGCGTACGGCGACATGAAGCGGCGTACGGCGACGGGCCCCGTACCATCGACGGGTATGAACGCCCCGCATGACATCTCCACCGCCAACATCGCCCATCTGACCGTCAAGTCCGCCGAGGACATGCGGGACTTGGGCCGCAGGCTGGCCGCGCTGCTGCGGCCCGGCGATCTGGTCCTGCTCACCGGTGAGCTGGGCGCGGGCAAGACGACGCTGACCCGTGGGCTGGGCGAGGGCCTGGGCGTGCGGGGCGCGGTCACCTCGCCCACCTTCGTGATCGCCCGCGTCCACCCGCCCCTCGGCTCCGGCCCGGCCCTCGTGCACGTCGACGCCTACCGGCTGAACGGCGGCCTGGACGAGATGGAGGACCTCGACCTGGACGTCTCCCTGCCGGAGTCGGTCATCGTCGTGGAGTGGGGCGACGGCAAGGTCGAGGAGCTCTCGGACGACCGCCTGCACGTGGTGATCGAGCGGGCCGTGGGGGCGGAGGCGGATCTCTCCGAGGACGCGGACGACGTGCGGGGGGTTCGCTTCGAGGGTGTGGGCGAGCGGTGGGCCGGCGCGGACCTGGCTGGGCTGGGCTGAGGTCTCGGGTGCGGGGCGGCTCCGCCGTGGGGAGCGCGCCTTGGGCCCCCCGTGGGTCCGTTGCCGCCTGCGGCGGGAGCGGCCTGCGGCCGCGTCCTCAATCGCCGGACGGGCTGGATTGCGCGGACCGTGGCCACCCTATTCAGCCCGTCCGGCGCTTGAGGACACCGCGCGGAGCGCGGTCAGAGGGGGGCTGAGGGCAAGCCCCCGGTTCCAGAGGAACCGGTTCAGACCCGGCGCCGCGCCGCCGATACCCGCTCGCACGACGCCCCCGCCGCCGCGGCGAGCAGCTCCATCAAGCAGCCGGAAACCACTTCCGGCTGCTCCATCATCGCCATATGGCCGACCCCGGGGAGAAGCACCAGCCGCGCGTCCGGGAGGACCTCCGCGATCGCCTCGGAGTGCGCGCTCGGGATCATCAGGTCCTTGTCGCCGGCTATGACGGCGACGGGACGGTCGGCGAACGTACAGAGCGCCTCGACCTTGTCGTGCCCCGCGAAGACCTGGTAGAACTCCGCGACGATGTCGACCGGGGTCGCCTCCAGGAGGCGCTCGGCGAAGCGGGCGACGGCAGGGTCCACGTCGCGGGAGCCGAACGAGTAGCGGCGGATGAGGCCCGCGAAGAGGTCGGCGGTGGCCCGGCGGCCGCGCTCCACCAGTTCCGGCTGCGTGGCCATCACCTTGAAGACGCCCGGCAGCACTCGCCGCACCACGCTCATGCCCGCGGCCGGCAGCCCGTACGTATTGGCCGCGAGGCCGCCCGAGGACGTGCCGACGAAGGCCGTGCCCACGACACGCTCGGCGATCAGCCCGGGGTACTGCGCGGCCAGCGCCATCATCGTCATGCCGCCCATGGAGTGCCCCACGAGCACCAGTGGTCCCTCGGGGGCGGCGGCGTCGATGACCGCCTTGAGGTCGCGGCCGAGCAGGTCGACGGAGACCGGAACGCTCCCGTCCAGCTGGGAGCGGCCGCGCTCCGAGCGGCCGTGGCTGCGCTGGTCCCAGAAGACCGTGCGGACGGCCCCGCGCAGCGCGGCCCGCTGGAAGTGCCAGGCGTCCTGGCTGAGGCAGTAACCATGGCTGAAAACCACGGTGACCGGCGGGGGCGGGCGCCGCCCGAAGATCCGCTTCAGCAGCGGTTCCTGCGCGCCGCCGGAGGAGCCGGCCGGGGCGTCCCCCACCTCGTCGACCTCGTAGTAGAGCTCCGTGCCGTCCTCGGCGACCGCCCGTCCCGGCCGGCCCCGCAGCGTGCCGTAGGGGCCCATCGAGTCCAGCGCGAGCCGGGCCTTGCGACGTACGCCGCGCCCCACGGTCAGACGTTCCACCGCCACGCCGACCGCGGCTCCGGCGGCCACCACGCCGATCGCGGCCGTGGCGACACCCGCGCCCCGGCGCCACCCGGCGCTCCCGGCCGCATCGACCGCGGCGGCCCCCAGGCCGGCCACGTCGGCCACTCGGGTCACTCCGGTCCCGTCGGTCTTCGCGCTGTCGCTCATGCCGTGCCCCCCGTGTCCTAGCTCTCCTGCCCGATCACGTCCGTGCTCTCGTTCACGTTCTCCCGCGCGGCCCCGTTCACACCCGCGTCCATGTCCACGTTCTCACCGACATAGACGCGAGGCACCCGGCTGGTGATGCGCGTGACGACCTCATAGGCGATGGTTCCGGTCGCCCGCGCCCAGTCCTCGGCGGTCGGCTCGCCCCGGTCGCCCGGTCCGAACAGCACCGCCTCGTCGCCCGCACGCGCGCTGTCGCCGCCCAGGTCGACCACGAACTGGTCCATGGCCACCCGGCCCGCGACCGTCCGCCACTTGCCCCCGATCAGCACGGGCCCCGTCCCGGAAGCGGCGCGCGGGATCCCGTCCGCGTAGCCGACGGGAACGAGGGCGAGAGTAGTGTCCCCCGGCGTGACGTAGTGATGCCCGTATGAGACACCGTGCCCGCCCGGCACCCGCTTGACCGAGGCGAGGGACGCGGAGAGCGTCATCACGGGCCGCAGACCGAGCTCGGCGGACGTGCCGAGCTCGGGGCTCGGCGAGACGCCGTAGATCGCCAGGCCGGTGCGGACGAGGTCGAAGTGGCTCTCCGGCAGCGTGAGGGTCGCCGGGGAGTTGGCTATGTGCCGCACCTCCGGCTCGATGCCCCGCGCCTCGGCATAGGACACCGCGTCCTCGAAGACCCGCAGCTGCGCCTGGATGGACGGGTGGCCCGGCTCGTCCGCGCACGCGAAGTGCGACCACACACCGGTGACCTCGATCAGGCCCTCGTCCTCCGCGGCGCGGGCGGCGGCGATCAGTTCCGGCCAGTCGTCGGGCTGGCAGCCGCTGCGGCCGAGACCGGTGTCGATCTTCAGCTGTACGCGGGCGGCGCGGCCGCACGCGCGGGCCGCCTCGCTCACCTCGCGCACGGCCCACAGACCGCTCACCGACACGTCGACGTCCGCCTCGACCGCCTCCCGCCAGGGCCCGCCCGGCGTCCACAGCCAGCACATCAGGCGGCCCCGGTCACCGGCCGCGCGGAGCGCGAGCGCCTCCTCCGGCGTGGCCGTGCCGATCCAGGCCGCGCCCGCCTCACGAGCCGCCCTGGCACACGGGATCGCGCCGTGGCCGTACGCGTCCGCCTTCACCACGGCCATCAGCTGCGCCCGGGGCGCACGGGCGCGCAGCAGGCGTACGTTGGCCCGCAGGGCGGCCAGGTCGACCAGGGCACGGGCGCGCATCGGTGTCTCGTTCATCCCCGTCAGTCTCTCAGGTGTCCGTTTCCGTGCGCTCCCACTGCCGGATCCGCCGCGATACAGGGGCGTGCGGAGGACCTGAAGGTGACACTGGGGAGCATGAGGACTGCGTACAGCGTCGAGACCGTACGGGCCGCCGAGCGCGCGCTCATGGCACAGCTCCCCCAGGGCGCCCTGATGCAGCGCGCGGCCGCCGGGCTCGCGGCCGCCTGCGCGAGCCTGCTGGGGCGTACGTACGGGGCGCGGATCGCGCTGCTCGTCGGCAGCGGGGACAACGGCGGGGACGCGCTCCACGCCGGCGCCCGGCTCGCCCGGCGCGGCGCGGGCGTCACCGCCGTCCTGCTCGCCCCGGAGCGCACGCACGCGGGCGGCCTGGCCGCGCTGCGGGCCGCGGGCGGGCGGGTCGCCTCCGCGGAGGCCGCGGAGGCGGCCGTGCGCCGCGCCGACCTCGTCATGGACGGCATCGTCGGCATCGGCGGCAAGGGCGGACTGCGGCCGGAGGCGGAGGCGCTGGTACGGGCCGCGTACGCGGGGGGCGGGACGATCGTCTCCGTCGACCTGCCGAGCGGCGTCGACGCGGACACCGGCGAGGTGCGCGGCGCGGCCGTGCGCGCGGACGTGACCGTCACCTTCGGCGCGTACAAACCCGGCCTCCTGCTCGACCCCGCGCGCGAACACGCGGGCGCGCTGCGGCTGGTCGACATCGGGCTGCGGCTGCCGTCCGGGCCGGACGCCGAGGCGCTCCAGCACGCGGACGTCGCCTGGCTGCTGCCGCGCCCGCAGGCGGAGAGCGACAAATACCGGCGCGGTGTCGTCGGCGTCGTCGCGGGCTCGGCCCGCTATCCGGGCGCCGCGGTGCTCGCCGTGGCCGGCGCGCTGCACGGGGGCGCGGGGGCCGTGCGCTACGTCGGCCCCGCGGCGGAGGCGGTCATCGCCCGCTTCCCCGAGACGCTCGTCTCCGCGGGCCCGCCGTCGAAGGCGGGGCGGGTACAGGCGTGGGTCGTCGGCCCCGGTCTCGGTGACGGCGCGGACGCGCGGCAGGCGCTGGAGGATGTCCTGGCCTCGGACGTCCCGGTCCTGATCGACGCGGACGGGCTCCGCCTGCTCTCCCCCGAGGCCCTGCGGGCCCGCTCCGCCGGAACCGTCCTCACCCCGCACGCGGGCGAGGCCGCCGTCCTCCTCGGCCAGACCCGCGAACGCGTCGAGTCCGCCCGCCTGGTGTCCGTACGCGCCCTGGCCGGGCGCTACGGCGCCACCGTCCTCCTCAAGGGCTCCACCACGGCGGTCGCCGCCGCCCGCCACGCGGTACGCGTCAACCCCACGGGCACCCCCTGGCTCGCGACGGCGGGCAGCGGCGACGTCCTGTCGGGCCTGACGGGCGCCCTCCTGGCAGCGGGCCTCACGGGCTACGACGCCGCGTCGGCGGGCGCCTACCTCCACGGCCTGGCGGCCCGCTCCCTGGGCCAGGCCCCGCTGACGGCCTCGGCGGTGGTGGAGGCGCTGCGGGGGGTGTGGCGGGAGGTGGTGGAGGGGTGAGGGGCGGTTGACCGGGAGCCGGTGTCCGACCGGCGAGCGGCACTACCCACGCCGCCACTCCGCCGTCACCGTGAGTTCCGCGCCCGCCGGGAGGCGGTGGGCGTTGAGGACCGGGCCGCTGTGTTCTATGAAGATGCAGAAGGACTTCAGGTCCGCCAAGTGCGCCGCGTCCAGGGGTTCCGTCGAGGAGCCGCAGTAGAACCAGAGTTCCTCGAGGCCGGGAAACGCGCGCGCCACGTGGGCCAGCCCGGCGAGGTGCCGTGGCTCTTCCAGGAACAGGCGCCGCACCTGCGGCAGCGGTGCGGCGGACGCCCAGGCCGTCAAGGACTCGTCGGTGACCCTCAATTCCCTCAGCGCGGGGAGGTGCTCCAGCGCCAGGCGGCCGCTCGCGGCCGTGTCCGTGCCGAAGTACGACACCGAGATCAGCGCGCGGCACCCCGCCGCGTCCCGCAGCCGCAGTTCGGCCGACGGGCCCCGGCCCAGCCTCAGGTACTGGAGGCCCGGCGGCAGGGACACCTCCGGGCCCGGCCGTGGCCCCATGGGAGGCCAGTCGAGGGCCAGCACCTCCAGCCTCGCCATGTCCGCCACGGCGTCCAGGTCGCCGGGGTCGTGACTGACCGCGAGGTTCAGCGTGTGGAGTGCCTCGCTGTGCACGGCGCCCAGGTGCGACCACCCGCGCGACTCCGCGATGCCGAGCGCCGCCACCGGCGGGCAGGAGCGCAGCGCGCTGAGGTCGACGACCTCCGGGTTCGAGCGGAACGACAGCGTGTTCAGCACCGGGGTGCCCAGGTCCGTCAGGTCGTCCGCCGTGAGCGCGCCCACGCACCGCACCCAAGGCCGGCCGCCGAGCCGTTTCAGCGCGGAGACCTGGGCCTTCGACTGCACCACGAATTCCAGGTCCTCCACCCCCTCACCCGTATAGGCGAGTTTGGCTATCACATCGTCCGCGTAGTGGTCGGTGTCGAACCGGTCCCACGCCCAGACGAGCTGGGCGCGCACCCCGAGGTGCCGGTGGTCGGCGTATTCGGACAGCAGGGGAATGGCCCGGGCGTCCGCCACCGTCGTCGCGGCCACGACGACGGCGTGCGCGACCTCGTCCGACTTGCTGCCGAACTTCTGCAGCCGCTCACTGCCGGGACCGGGCAGCAGGTCGAGGATGACCCCGCCCGCCCGCGCCAGCACCTTCGCCGACTGCACGTCGCGCGGCGGCACCAGCCGCAGCGCCGCGTCGGCCACCCGTCTGCGTACGGCCGGGTCGAGCTCCGTCGCGTGCTCCAGGCAGGCCGCCGCCAGCAGCCGCAGCCGCTGCCGGTGCGGCTCGTCCCGCGCGGCCCGGTCCAGCAGCATCCCCAGCAGCTCGTCCCGGCCGCGCCGGTTCGCGTGGCCGACGGCCATGCGCAGGACGTCCTCCCACTGGTCGTCGTGCGCGTGCTCGACCAGGACGCCGAAGTCCCCTTCGTCGACGGCCGCCTGGGCACCCAGGTAGTCCTGGAACGTGCGGTGGATGAAGTCCAGCGTGTCCGCCGTCGGCTGCCGCAACAGCCCGCTCCGCAGCACCAGATGGCGCAGGATGCCCGCCGCGTCACCCTGCTCCGCCAGCGACGGCATGTACGGCAGCGCGCCCTCGACGATCCGTACGGCCTTGGGCCACTCGATCTCGGAACGGCCGTTGCGGATCAGCCAGTACGCGATCTTCTGCAACAGCACGACCTGCTGGGCGTGGTCGAGCCCCGGGCCGGGTATGTCGCGCTCCCGGTCGCGCCGCACGAGCAGCAGCTCCAGCGCGGCGCGGTACAGCTCCATCCGGCCCTCCGGGAGGCTGCCGCGCCGGGAGCGGTTGAGCGCGCAGATCAGCGCGCACATCAGGGGGTTGGTGGCGAGCCGGCCGAGGTCCGGCTTGGTCACCACCGCCTTGGCGAGCGCCGCCCGGAAGTCCGGGATCCGCTCGCTTCCCCGCCGGCCCGCGGCCGCGTGCCAGCGGTCGATGAAGGCGGCGACGTCGCCCCGGCTCATCGGCAGCAGCTCCAGCTCCGTGAAACCGGCGTCCGCGAGCCAGCCCTCCCGTACGGCGGCGGGGCGGGTGGTGATGACGTACCGGGCCTCCGGATAGGCGGCGAGCAGCTCCTTGATCCAGGTCAGGGTGCGGCGGCGGTCGGCCTCGGGGACCTCGTCCACCCCGTCGATCAGCAGCAGGACGCGCCCTTCGGCGAGCCGCCGCGTCACCCAGCCCCGGGCGGCGGGCTGCCCGGACAGCGGCCGGGCAGCGGTGTGCAGGAACTCCTCCGGGCCCGGCAGGCCGCCCCGCCGGATGAGCGTACGCAGCGGGAGCGGCAGCGGCACACAGCCGCGTAAGTGGTCGAGGCCCGGCGGCAGTTCGCCCTTCGCGGTGAGCGTGGTGAGCCACTGCAGCAGCGTCGTCTTGCCCGAGCCCGCGGCGCCGCGCAGCAGGACGCGGCGCTGTCCGGCGAGGGCCGCCTCGGCGCGGCGCGGTGAGGTCACCGGGGGACAGCTGCTCCCGGGGCGGTGACCCGGATCGAAGCCCGTCCCCACGTCCCAGTGCGCGCCGCGCCCCGGCCGCGGGGCGAGCCGCTCCACGCCCGTCATCTCCAGGCTCAGGTAGGCCGGGTCCAGCGGCCACGCCTCCCCTTCGGTGTCGGACAGCGTCAGGCCGACGATCGTCAATTCCCCGGCACGGCCGCCGAGGTACTCCCGCAGCCGCCGCTCGAACGCCTCGTCCTCCAGCTCCGCGGGCGACGCCGGCGCGCGCGACACCGGCTCGTGGCCGTGCTCCGCGCACAGCTCCAGGAACGCCGGGTCCCACAGCACGCCGGACAGGGGCGTCACCACCAGCCGCCCGTGCGGCCAGCCGCTCGGGTCCTCGCGGACGACACCGCACAGCAGACCGCCCGCGAAGACCGCCGCACCGGACATCCCGGCCCACGGCGACCCGCCGTCCGCCGGCGCGGCCGGGGCGCCGTGGTCGCTGTCGAGCACGTGGTGTTCGCCGAGCAGCCCGCTGCCGGGCTTGAGGGTGCCGACGAGCTGTTCGGTGTCGAGCTCGTCGTACGCGTCCCGGGCGACCTGCGGAAAGCCGACCGCCTGCGCCCCGCGCCAGACGCGCAGGTCGCCGATCAGCCCCCAGACGACCGGCTCGAAGGCCGCCGCCGTCTCCGGCGGCACCAGGTCCCGCTCGGCCAGGAGCAGCGCGACGTCGTGCTTCCCGTCGCCCCGGGCCCACAGCGTCCGGCAGTCCACCAGGCCGACGCCACCGGGAACGGCCACCCGCACGGGCTCCTCCGCCACGTGGGCGGCCGTCAGCACGAGACGTGGGGCGAGCAGATAGCCGCTGCCCTGCGTCCACTGTCCGATGACGGCCGCTATGCGTTCCTTCGCTGGATGCACGGGCACAGGCTACTCAGCGCCCCCGCCAACCGCCCCGGAACGAAGGCCGGTCAGGGCTCCATTCCTCGCGTACCAGTAGCTACCGTCAGCCTCATGACAACAGCGCCCTCGGCCTCTTAGCAGGCAGGACCGCCCTCATCACCGGCGCCGGCGACGGCATAGGCGCGGCCGCCGCCCGTGTGTTCTGTCGTGAGGGCGCGGCCGTCACCCTCGTCGCGCGGAGCGAGGAGAAGCCGGCCGCGCTCACCGAGGAGCTCACCGGCAGCGGCCACCGGGCCGCGTACGCCGTCGCCGACGTCGCCCTCCCCCGCGAGGCCGCCCACGCGGTCGAGGCCGCCGTCCGGAACTTCGGCGGGCTGGACATCGCGTTCAACAACGCCGGTGTGTGGGCCGCCCGGTCGCCCATGCACCTGGTGGGCGACGACGTCTACGACGGCATCATGGACACCAACGTGCGCGGCGTCTGGAACTGCATGCGCGCCGAGATCGCCGTGATGCTCGCACGGGGCGGCGGCACCATCGTGAACAACAGCAGCGCCGCGGGGCTCGTCGCCACCCCCGCCGCCGCGCCGTACATCGCCGCGAAGCACGCCGTCATCGGGCTGACCGAGGCCGCGGCGGCCGAATACGCGGAAGCGGGCATCAGGATCAACGCCCTCGCGCCCGGCATCACCCTCATCGAGGAGGTCGCCGGATATCTGCGGAGCGTTCCGGAGGCGGCGGAGGCGATGCACAGGTCGTCGCTGCTGCCGCGCGGCGCGCGGCCGGAGGAGATCGCCGAGGCGGCCGCGTGGGTCGCCTGCGACCGCGCGTCCTTCGTCGTGGGCGCGACCGTCCCGGTGGACGGCGGCTGGACCACGCGCTGAACGCCCCCGGACGCCGGACGAGCGGGGCGCGCCGCGCCTGATCGTCAACGCGCCGCACGGACAGGCCCGTCCGGCCTCCGAGGACGCCCCCTCACTTCTCCGCGATCACCACGGCCGACGCGATGCCCGCGTCATGGCTCAGGGAGACGTGCCAGGAGCACACCCCCAGCTCCTCGGCGCGCGCCGCGACCGTGCCGGTGACCACCAGGCGCGGCTGGCCGGTCGGCTCGGTGGTCACCTCCGCGTCCGTCCACAGCAGATTGCCGGGCGCGCCCAGGGCCTTGGCCACGGCCTCCTTCGCGGCGAAGCGGGCGGCGAGGGAGGCGATGCCCCGCCGCTCGCCGCTCACCAGATACAGCTCGCGCTCGACGAAGAGCCGGCCGGCCAGGCCGGGCGTGCGGCGCAGGGCCGCGTCGAAGCGCTCGATCTCGGCGACGTCGATGCCCACTCCGACGATCATTCGACGGTCACCGACTTCGCGAGGTTGCGGGGCTGGTCGACCTCGTTGCCGCGCGCGGTGGCGAGCTCGCAGGCGAAGACCTGGAGCGGCACGGTGGCCACGAGGGGCTGGAGCAGCACGGGAGTCTGCGGGATCTCGATGAGGTGGTCGGCGTAGGGGCGTACGGCCTCGTCGCCCCGCTCGGCGATCACGATCGTCCGGGCGCCCCGCGCGCGGATCTCCTGGATGTTGGAGACGATCTTGTCGTGGAGCACCGAGCGGCCGCGCGGCGAGGGGACGACCACGACGACCGGCAGGTCCCGCTCGATCAGCGCGATCGGGCCGTGCTTCAGCTCGCCGGCGGCGAAGCCCTCGGCGTGCATATAGGCCAGCTCCTTGAGCTTCAGGGCGCCCTCCAGGGCCACCGGATAGCCGACGTGCCTGCCGAGGAAGAGCACCGTGTTCTTGTCCGCCAGGGAGCGGGCCAGCTCCCGTACGGGCTCCATCGTCTCCAGCACCTCGTCCACCTGCGTGGCGATCGCGGAGAGCTCGCGCACGACCGAGCGGATCTCGTCGCCCCACTTCGTGCCGCGCACCTGGCCCAGATACAGCGCGACGAGGTAGCAGGCCACCAGCTGGGTCAGGAACGCCTTCGTGGACGCCACCGCGACCTCGGGCCCGGCGTGGGTGTAGAGCACGGCGTCCGACTCGCGGGGGATCGTCGAGCCGTTGGTGTTGCAGATCGCGAGCACCCGCGCGCCCTGCTCCCGCGCGTGCCGCAGGGCCATCAGGGTGTCCATCGTCTCGCCGGACTGGCTGATCGCGATCACCAGCGTCCGCTGGTCGAGGATCGGGTCGCGGTAGCGGAACTCGCTCGCCAGCTCCGTCTCGCACGGGATCCGCGTCCAGTGCTCGATGGCGTACTTCGCGATCATGCCCGCGTGGTACGCCGTGCCGCACGCCACGATGACGACCTTGTCGACCTCGCGCAGCACGGAGCCGGGGATGCGCACCTCGTCCAGCGCCAGCGTGCCCGCCGCGTCGATCCGGCCGAGCAGGGTGTCCGCGACGGCCTTCGGCTGCTCGGCGATCTCCTTGAGCATGAAGTAGTCGTAGCCGCCCTTCTCGGCGGCGGAGGCGTCCCAGTCCACGTGGTACGCGCGGACGTCCGCGGGCGCGCCGTCGAAGTCCGTGACGGTCACGCCGTCGCGGCGCAGCTCCACGACCTGGTCCTGGCCGAGCTCCAGGGCGTCGCGGGTGTGGGCGATGAAGGCGGCGACGTCGGAGGCGAGGAAGGACTCGCCGGCCCCGACGCCGACGACCAGCGGGGAGTTGCGGCGGGCGCCGACGACGACGTCCGGCTCGTCGGCGTGCACGGCGACGAGGGTGAACGCGCCCTCCAGCCGGCGGCACACCTGCCGCATCGACTCGGCGAGGTCGCCGCAGGAGGAGAACGCCTCGGACAGCAGGTGCGAGACGACCTCGGTGTCGGTCTCGGAGCCCAGGGCGTGACCGCGCTCGGCCAGCTCGGCGCGCAGCTCGGCGAAGTTCTCGATGATGCCGTTGTGGACGACCGCGACGCGGCCCGCGTTGTCGAGGTGCGGGTGGGCGTTGGCGTCGGTGGGGCCGCCGTGGGTGGCCCAGCGGGTGTGGCCGATGCCGGTCGGGCCGGACGGCAGCGGGCGGTCGGCGAGCTCCTTCTCCAGATTGGCGAGCTTGCCCGCCTTCTTCGCGGCCGCGAGCCCGCCGTCGGCGAGCACGGCGACCCCGGCCGAGTCATAGCCGCGGTACTCCAGGCGCTTCAGCCCGGCCAATACGACGTCGAGGGCGCACTGCCCTCCCACATAGCCAACGATTCCGCACATGCGCAGCAGCGTACGGCCCAGGGCCCGGCGGGTGCCCCCAATGGCGGAACGCGGGCGCCCGGAAGTGTCCACGCGCCCCCGTGGGCCCCTCAACGCCCCCGCTCGATGCGGTCGATCGCGTCCTGGACCAGTTCGAGGTACTCGATCTCCTCGCACCGCGGCTTGCTGCCGAACTCATAGCGGTCCAGGCAGTCGCCCAGGTCCTGGCCGAGGTCCTCGTCCGGCAGCTCGGCGGCCAGCTCGCCCGCGACCAGCGCGGCGAAGTCGGGGCGCGGGTCCGCCGCCGCCCGGACGTCCTGGGCGGGGCGCGGGCGGCGCGCGAGGCGGCGTACGAAGTGGCGCAGGGAGACCCTGACGGAGTTGCGCAGGGCGCGGAGAACGAACACGGCGTTCCTAGCGGGGGTGCGGCGGCCGGTGGTGGGTGCCGGTGGCCGGAGAGGGGGACCGTAGTCCTGACCCGCCAGTAGGTACAGGGCCTCCGCGGAACTTCACCGTCCGGCAGCACGCGAGTCACCCGAAACCGGTGAGAACCCCCGCTTCCGCCACCCGGAAGTGAGCCGCGCGCCGCGCCCGCGCACAATGGGCCCGTGCCGACCACCTCAGAGCAGCAGCAGCGCCGCCGCGACTCGTCCCCCTATGTGGACCTGACCCGCGCGGAATGGAGCGCCCTGCGCGAGAACACCCCGCTGCCCCTGACCGCTGAGGAGGTCGAGCGGCTGCGCGGGCTCGGCGACGTCATCGACCTGGACGAGGTGCGGGACGTCTATCTGCCGCTCTCCCGGCTGCTCAACCTCTACGTCGGCGCCACCAGCCAGTTGCGGGGCACGCTCAACACCTTCCTCGGCGAGGCCGGGACCCGTGGCCACGGATCGCAGCCGGGCACGCCCTTCGTCATAGGGGTCGCGGGCAGCGTCGCCGTCGGCAAGTCGACCACCGCGCGCCTCCTCCAGGCGCTGCTGGCCCGCTGGCCGGAGCACCCGCGCGTCGAGCTGGTCACCACGGACGGCTTCCTGCTGCCCAACGCGGAGCTGCACCGCCGGGGCCTGATGTCGCGGAAGGGCTTCCCCGAGTCCTACGACCGCCGGGCCCTCACCCGCTTCGTCGCCGACGTGAAGGCGGGCAAGGAGGAGGTGACCGCGCCGGTCTACTCCCACCTGATCTACGACATCGTCCCCGGCGAGCGGCTGACCGTGCACCGCCCGGACATCCTGATCATCGAGGGCCTCAACGTCCTCCAGCCCGCCCTGCCGGGCAAGGACGGGCGCACGCGGGTGGGGCTCGCCGACTTCTTCGACTTCAGCGTCTACGTGGACGCGCGGGCGGAGGACATCGAGCGGTGGTACTACGACCGCTTCAAGAAGCTGCGCCTGACGGCGTTTCAGGACCCGCACTCGTTCTTCCGTCGGTACACGCAGGTGCCGGAGGAGGAGGCGCTGGATTACGCGAGACGCAACTGGCGCACCATCAACAAGCCGAACCTGCTGGAAAATGTGGCGCCGACGCGCGGCCGCTCGAACCTGATCCTCCGGAAGGGACCGGACCACAAGGTGCAGCGCCTGTCCTTGCGCAAGCTTTAGGGGTACGCGCGGGGTGGGGTGCGGTTCCGCTGCGCCTGCGGCGGACCCGCACCCCCCGAACCGCCTACCCCAGCGCCGACTTGACCGCGTCAGCGAGCCGCTCCGCGACAGACTTCGCCTGCTCGATGTCCGGCGCCTCCACCATGACCCGAACCAACGGCTCCGTCCCCGAGGACCGCAGAAGCACCCGCCCGGTAGCCCCGAGCTCCGCCTCCGCCGCGGCGACAGCCGCACCGAGCTCCTCGGAGGTCTTCACACGCGACTTGTCGACATCGCGCACGTTGATCAGGACCTGCGGCAGCCGCTCCATGACCCCGGCGAGGTCGGCCAGCGACCGGCCCGTCGCGGCGACGCGGGCCGCCAGCATCAGGCCGGTGAGGGTGCCGTCGCCGGTCGTCGCGTGGTCGAGGACGATGACGTGGCCGGACTGCTCGCCGCCGAGGGCGAAGCCGTGGGCCTTCATCTCCTCCAGCACATAGCGGTCGCCGACCGCGGTCTGGACGAGCTCGACGCCCTCGCGCTCCATGGCCAGCTTGAAGCCGAGGTTGGACATCACGGTGGCGACGACCGTGTTCTGGCGCAGCGAGCCCGCCTCGCGCATCGCGAGCGCTAGGACGGCCAGGATCTGGTCGCCGTCGACCTCGTTGCCCTTGGCGTCCACGGCCAGGCAGCGGTCGGCGTCACCGTCGTGGGCGACGCCCAGGTCGGCGCCGTGCTCGACCACGGCGGTACGCAGCTTGTCCAGGTGGGTGGAGCCGCACTCGTGGTTGATGTTGAGGCCGTCGGGCTCGGTGCCGATGGTGATCACCTCGGCGCCCGCGCGGGAGAACGCCTCGGGGGAGACGCGGGAGGCGGCACCGTGGGCGCCGTCGATGACGACCTTGAGGCCGTCCAGGCGGTTGGGCAGCACGCCGATGAGGTGGGCGACGTAGTTGTCGAAGCCCTGGTCGTACTCCCGGACCCGGCCGACACCGGCGCCGGTGGGCCGGTCCCAGGGCTCGCCGGAGGCGTGCGCCCGGTAGGTCTTCTCGATCCGGTCCTCGAGCTCGTCGGCGAGCTTGTGGCCGCCGCGGGCGAAGAACTTGACACCGTTGTCCGGCATGGCGTTGTGGCTGGCGGACAGCATCACGCCGAGGTCCGCGCCGAGCGCCCCCGTGAGATACGCGACGGCCGGCGTGGGCAGCACGCCCACCCGCAGGACGTCCACACCGGCGCTGGCGAGCCCGGCCACCACGGCGGCCTCCAGGAACTCCCCGGACGCGCGCGGGTCCCGTCCCACCACGGCCACGGGGCGGTGGCCCTCGAACGTACCCGCCTCGGCGAGCACATGCGCCGCGGCGACCGACAGACCGAGCGCCAGCTCGGCTGTCAGATCGGCGTTGGCCACACCGCGCACACCGTCCGTACCGAAGAGTCGTCCCACTGGTGTCCTCCGAAAAAACGCGGGGGTTACGGGGCCCGGGAGGGGCCCCCGCGAAAGAAAGGTGTCGAATCCGGAACCGGAGCGTTGCGCCCGGGTACATCCAGGTATACGCCCCGTGCCGCCGATAGCCGAACGCCCCGGCGGGCACGGAGCGTGCCGCCGGGGCGTTCGAGCAGAAGCAGCGAAGCCGCTGTTTAGCGCTTGCTGTACTGCGGAGCCTTGCGGGCCTTCTTCAGACCGGCCTTCTTGCGCTCGACCGCACGGTCGTCGCGGCTCAGGAAGCCGGCCTTCTTCAGCGGGCCGCGGTTGTTCTCCACGTCCGCCTCGTTCAGCGCGCGGGCCACACCGAGGCGCAGGGCGCCGGCCTGGCCGGACACGCCGCCACCCGCGATGCGGGCGACAACGTCGTAGCGGTCGTCGAGCTCGAGCACCTTGAAGGGCTCGTTGACTTCCTGCTGGTGCACCTTGTTGGGGAAGTAGTCCTCAAGGGTGCGGCCGTTGATCTTCCACTTGCCGGTGCCCGGGATGATCCGGACGCGGGCGATGGCGTTCTTACGACGACCCAGGCCGGCGGCCGGCTGCGGGTCACCGAAACGGGACGCGAGCGACTCGGAGGTGTACTCCCCCTCGACGATCTCGGTCTCGGTGGTGTACTCCTCGACGCCAACCTCGTCCTCGATGACGGGGGTCTCGGCGGTGGTCTCAGCCACGATTCTCCTCAGATACTTTCTGTCTGGTCGGCGGTGGCCGGGACTAGCCCTGCTTGACCTGGGTGATCTCGAACGGGACGGGCTGCTGGGCGGCGTGCGGGTGCTCGCTGCCCGAGTAGACCTTCAGCTTCGAGAGCATCTGACGGCCGAGGGAGTTCTTGGGGATCATGCCCTTGATGGCCTTCTCGACGGCCTTCTCGGGGCTCTTGTCGAGCAGCTCGTCGTAACGAACGGCACGGAGACCACCCGGGAAGCCGGAGTGGCGGTACGCCAGCTTCTGGGTCTTCTTGTTGCCGGACAGGTGCACCTTGTCGGCGTTGATGATGATGACGAAGTCACCCATGTCCATGTGCGGGGCGTACACAGGCTTGTGCTTGCCGCGCAGCAGGTTGGCGGCCTGGGAGGCCAGACGGCCCAGGACGACGTCCTGCGCGTCGATGATGTGCCACTGGCGCGTGACATCGCCGGGCTTGGGGCTGTACGTACGCACGGTCGTAGCCTTCGCTTCTTCAGTGAGTGTGGGTCCTGACACGTCTCTCCGGGCGGTCAACCGACACTGGCGGCGGCTCGGGGACGCAACCCGAACGCGCACCGGTGGTTTTCGGCCCGATGAGCAAGCGTAAGGGCCCCTCGCGTGAGAACGACCAAGCCAATACGCATAACGAACTCGTAGAGTACCGGTCGTCTACGGGCGGGGTCAAAACACATGGTCTCACCGGCGGCCGGGCCCCGCCAGCTAGGCCGTACGGGCTACGCCTGCGGCGGGCTTTCCCCAGCCCCGCCCCTTCCCGGCTGCATCTGATGTGCGGCTCCGCCGCGTGGAGGGCTGTCACCCCAGACCCCGCAACACGCTTCGCGCGTTGTCCTCAAACGCCGGACGGGCTGAATGTGCTGGCTACGGTCCGCACAACCAGCCCGTCCGGCGATTGAGGACAACGCGCGAAGGGCGCTCCCGCCGCAGGCGGAAGCAACCCGCACCCGGGAAACTACCGCCGTCGTGCCACCCGCGCCTCGTCCCACACCGGCTCCGGAACCTCCCGGACCAGGCCGTCCGAGCCGAACACCACAAATCGATCGAACGCACGAGCGAACCACCGATCGTGCGTCACCGCGAGCACCGTCCCCTCGTACGCCTCCAGCCCCTCCTGAAGCGCCTCCGCCGACTCCAGGTCCAGGTTGTCCGTCGGCTCGTCCAGCAGCAGGGCCGTCGTCCCGGCCAGCTCCAGGAGCAGGATCTGGAAGCGCGCCTGCTGCCCGCCCGACAGCTTCTCGAAGGGCTGGTCGCTCTGCTTCTCCAGCTCGTACCGCCGGAGCACGGACATCGCGCCGCCCCGGTCCTTCGCGTGCTCGGTCCAGAGGATGTCCACCAGCGTGCGGCCCAGCAGCTCGGGGTGCGCGTGGGTCTGGGCGAAGTGCCCGGCCACCACGCGGGCGCCCAGCTTCCACGTGCCCGTGTGGGCCACGTCGTCACCGGCGAGGAGCCGCAGGAAGTGGGACTTGCCGGAGCCGTTCGAGCCGAGCACCGCGACCCGCTCGCCGTAGAAGACCTCCAGGTCGAACGGCTTCATCAGGCCGGTGAGCTCCAGCTTCTCGCAGGTCACGGCCCGGACCCCGGTGCGCCCGCCGCGCAGCCGCATCCGGATGTCCTGCTCGCGCGGCGGCTCCGGCGGCGGGCCAGCCTCCTCGAACTTCCGCAGCCGGGTCTGCGCGGCGGCGTAGCGCGAGGCCATCTCGTGGCTGACCGCGGCCGCCTGCCGGAGGTTGATCACCAGCTTCTTCAGCTGGGCGTGCTTCTCGTCCCAGCGGCGGCGCAGCTCCTCGAAGCGGGCGAAGCGCTCCTTGCGGGCCTCGTGATAGGTGCCGAAGCCGCCGCCGTGCACCCAGACGTCCGACCCGGCCGGGCCCGGCTCGACGCTGATGATCTTCTCGGCGGCGCGGGCGAGCAGCTCACGGTCGTGGGAGACGAAGAGCACGGTCTTCTTCGTCTCGCGCAGCCGCTCCTCCAGCCAGCGCTTGCCGGGCACGTCGAGGTAGTTGTCCGGCTCGTCGAGGAGCAGCACCTCGTCCGTGCCGCGCAGCAGCGACTCCAGGACGAGCCGCTTCTGCTCACCGCCGGAGAGCGTGCGCACCTCGCGCCACTGCGCCTTCTCGTACGGGACGCCCAGGGCGGCCATCGTGCACATGTCCCAGACGGTCTCCGCCTCATAGCCACGCGCCTCGGCCCAGTCGGAGAGGGCCTGCGCGTAAGCCATCTGCGCGGCCTCGTCGTCCCGCGTCATGATCGCGTCCTCGGCCTGGTCCACGGCCGCGGCCGCTTCCCTGATCCTCGGCTGCGCCACGGATACCAGGAGGTCACGCACCGTACGCCCGTCGCGCACGGAGCCCACGAACTGCGGCATCACGCCGAGCCCGCCGGTGACCGAGACCGTGCCGCCGTGCGGCTGGAGCTCCCCGGAGATCAGCCGCAGCAGCGTCGTCTTGCCCGCGCCGTTCGCACCGACGAGCGCGACCGCCGCGCCCTCCCCGACCCGGAAGGAGACGTCACCGAGCAGCGCCCGGCCGTCCGGAAGATAGAACTCCAGGTGCGCTGCTTCGACGTGTCCCATGGGTGGGATTGTCGCCGCTGGTGAGGGGTGCGACCAACCGGATTACGATGCACGCCATGAGCTTTGGGCAGGGAGGGCCGCACGGGGCCCCGGGGGAACCCCATCGGCCGACTCCGCAGTGGGGCCCGCCCCCGCAGCCACCGCCCTGGGGGCCCGCGGCCGACACGCCGCGGACGCCCGACTGGTCGGCCCTCGCCGACGACACCGCCGCCCGCGACCGCCGCCGCAAGTGGCTCCTCCTCGGTGGCGGCGGCGCGCTCGCCACGGCCGCGGTCGCCACGGCCGTGACCTTCGCGGTCGCCGGCTCGCACGGCGGCGGCAAGCAGTCCGGCCTGCCCGCGCCCGAGAAGCTGCCGAGCTCCTCCGGCGCCCCGGAGCCGTCCTTCTCCGAATCCGCCCCGCCGCCCCCGCCGAACCCCCTCGACTTCATATCCAGCGCCGACAAGGACAAGGCGCCGCTGAGCACCAAGACGCTCTTCCCGCACACCAAGCCGGTCCTGTACAAGCGCAAATACGAGCAGACCGCCACCGCCACCACGACGGACTGCGCCTCCGCGACCCAGGGCGCGCTCGGCTCCGTCCTCACCGACAACGGCTGCCGCGAGGTGCTGCGCGCCACGTACGTACGGGACGGGATCGCGGTCACCGTCGGCGTCGCCGTCTTCGACGACAAGGCGGCCGCGGCCAAGGCCAAGGACCAGTCCTCCGGCAACATCGCCTCCCTCTCCGGCGACAACGACCCCGCCTTCTGCCGCGCGACGGCCTGCCGCCTGACGGCGAACGCGCAGGGGCGCTACGCGTACTTCACGGTGGCGGGGTACGCGAACGGGAAGGCGGTGGGTGAAAGCGATACCGCCGCGCTGACGGCCGGCCGTGACGTGTCGGACTACACGTTCCGCCGCATCATGTACCGGGCTCAGGCACAGGCGGCGGATTCGGTACGGTCGAGCGCGCCGCGGGCTTAGGGCTTTTCCCCAGCGCCCTGCGGGCGCGTCCTCAATCTCCCCCAGCTAACGCTGGGAGGTGCCCCCAACGGGCTGGTTATGGCTGAGCTCAGCCATAACCAGCCCGTCCGGCGATTGAGGACAACGCGCGAAGCGTGTTGCGGGGGTCTGGGGGATCACCCCCAGTTTCGGGAAGGGGCGGGTAGGGGAAAAAGCCCGCCGCAGGCGCCGCCCGTCACCCCGACGGATCCTCGTCCTCGTCGTCCTCCCCGGACCCCACCGCGGCGGAGCCGGCAGAGCCCCCACCCCCCGCCACCCCCCGAAGCTTCGCCACCTGCGCCCGCACAAGCGCGAGCGGCACCGTCACCCCGTCCGGATCCGAAAGACTCGTCGCGAAGAACATCGCGAGCGTCCTCCCCGACCGCACGGCGGTGATCAGGCTGGGCGCCCGCTCGGCCACGTTCTCCAGGCGGATCGCCACGGCCTCGTCCCCCAGCTCGGGTGGCGACAGCGTGCGGACCGCCTCGAACTCCTGCGGCTCGCCCTCGCCCGTTCGCATCCGGAAACCGTCCGCGCAGGCGGCGGCCGCCGTACGCAGGGCCTCCAGCGTGTCGGCCGCGCCGTCCCCCGCGTACTCCGAGACGCGGATCATGCCCATGAGGCCCTCGAAGTCCATGTCCTCGCCGGTCTTGGCGAAGGTGCGCACCAGCGTCGCGGTGGGCGCGGGCCGCAGCCGGAAGCCCAGCGCGTCGGCCAGCGGCCGGCACGCCTCGGTGTCCGTACGGGGCGTGCCCGCGCCCGCCGCGCCCTCGCCCGCCTTCTCGATCCGGAAGCCGGGCACCTCGTGCGCGCCCAGCTCCACCCGTCTCAGCTCGGCGGGACCCGGCACCGCCGCCTTCTCCGGGCGGGGCGCCCCACGGGACCCGCCGCCGTCTGCACCACACCCGGCCGTCAGCCCGAGGGCCACGACCGCGGAGACCGCCACCATCGCCTTCACACCCCCAGCCTCCCAGCGCCCGCGGGGTCCGTCCGGGCGCCACGCCCGGCGCTCCGGTTACCCTCTGGACGGCTGTCCGAGCGCCTCCGGCGCACGGCCAGCGGGGGCGATCACCCCCTTGACCCACGACCTGTGACTCAAGCCACAATGTAGGCTTCGCAGGCAACCGATACCCCTCCCAACGGTCTTTACCGACGGATCGGACCGCACCCGACCAACACTTGGCCCAGCGGTCCGCACAAGGGGCAGACCCGGACACCCAGGCCAGGGGGAAGGACGGACGCGGCGCCGACGTGCCGCGCACACACCGCCATGAAGATCTCTTTCCTTTTGCAGAACGCCTACGGCATCGGCGGCACGATCCGCTCCACGTTCAACGTCGCCGGCGCCCTCGCGGCCCGCCACGACGTGGAGATCGTGTCGATCCACAGAACCGGTGGCACGCCCAAGCTCCCCCTGCACCGCAAGGTCAAGCTGGTCCACCTCATCGACACCCGCGCCGAGACCGGCGCCGACCGGGACAACCCGGCCCTGGAGCAGGACAGCGCGCTGGTCCCGCCCGTCGAGGCGAAGGGCGCGCAGTTCAGCGCGCTCACCGACAAGCGCGTCGCCGAGCACCTCGCCCGCACCGACGCCGATGTCGTGATCGCCACCCGCCCCGGCCTGGTGATGTATCTCGCGGAGTTCGGCCAGGACCGCTACCTCAAGATCGGTCAGGAGCACCGGATCTACGGCACGCACGAGCCGAACATCCGCGCCGCCCAGGACCGCGCCATCCCGCTGCTGGACGCGCACACCGCCGTCTCCGAGGCCGACGCGGCCACCCACCGCGAGCACTTCCCGGGCGTGAAGACCAAGCTGATCGCGCTGCCCAACGGCGTCCCGCCGTCCGAGGTCGAGCCCTCCGACAGCACCGTCAAGCTGGTCGTCGCCGCGGGCCGCCTCATCCCCGTCAAGCGCTACGACCTGCTGGTCAAGGCGTGGGCCACCGTCGCCGCCGCCCGCCCCGACTGGAAGCTGCGGATCTACGGCCGCGGCCCCCAGCAGGCCAAGCTGCGCGAGCAGATCGACAAGCTGGGTCTCAACGAGCACGTCCGCCTCATGGGCCCCCACTCCCCCATCGAGACCGAGTGGGCCAAGGGCTCCATCGCCGCCGTGACCTCCCGCGAGGAGTCCTTCGGCATGACGATCGTGGAGGCCATGAACTGCGGCGTGCCCGTCGTCGCCACCGACTGCCCGCACGGCCCCGGCGAGATCATCAGCGACGGCAAGGACGGCCTGCTCGTCACCAACCTCGACAGCGACGCCATCGCCAAGGGCCTGCTCAAGCTGATCGAGGACGACGAACTCCGGCACGCCATGGGCAAAGCCGCCCTGGTCTCCGCCGAGCGCTATCAGCCGGACGCCATCGCCCGCCGCTACGAGGACCTCATCGAGAGCCTCGGCGGCGACACCGGCACCCCCGCCGCCCCTGCCGGCAGCGCCCCGAGCGAGCCCCGCAAGCCGGCGCCCGTGCCGCTGTCGAAGGTGCTGCGCCGCACCGCCGGCAAGCTCCTCCGCCCGCTGCGCCGCTCCGTGGCCAAGCCCGCCACCCCGGCGGTCAAGGCGGCCATAAAGGAGATCGTCCGCAAGCCGCTGCGCTGCACGGCGTCCTGCCGCGTCGACGCCGACGGCAATCTCGTGGTCTCCGTCGACCGCAAGGGCCTGTCCGGCGAGAAGCTGTCCCTGACGGTCACCCGCCGCAAGGAGGGCAAGCCGGTCAGCGTGCCCCTCAAGGCCGCGGCCGACGGCAAGGGCCCCTACACCGCGGTGCTCGACCGCCGCGAACTCCGCCTGGGCGAAGGCCGTTGGGACTTCCACGTCGTGCGGGGTGACGACGGCGCCCGCCGCCGGGTCGTCTCGCACCTCGCCGAGGGCCGCGGACTGGTGGAGCTGGAGCCGCTGACCGGCTCCCCGTTCACCTGGTGGGTGCCCTATCCCACCGTCGACGGCTTCCTCGCGCTGCGCGCCTGGAACCGCAAGCAGCACGCCGAGGCCCGCACGGTCCGGCAGGGCAACAACGCGCTGACGGTCGAAGGCACCCTGCACGGCGCGGAGTTCACCGTCGGCAGCGAACCCGTCCTCGTCGCCACCCCGCGCATCGAGGCGGCCTCGGCGGTGACCGTTCCGGTGACGGTCGTCAACGGCACGGCCTTCACCTTCAACCTGCCGTACGCCGACCTGCGCCACGCCCGCGCCGGGGACGAGAACACCGTCTGGGACCTGGCCGTGCGCCCGGCCCCCGACGCCGAGCCGATCCGTGTCGCCCGGCTCATCGGTGACATCGTCGACCGCAACAAGACCGACATCTATCCGGTGATCGACGGCATCAAGCCGTACTTCACGGTCAACAGCGACCTCGCCGTCAGCTGCCCCGCCCCTGACGCTTCCTGACGTCGCATCAAAAAGCGCCGGGCGGGCTGGAGTTCCAGCCCGCCCGGCGCTTTCGCGCGCGGCGCTTCAGCAGCAGCCCGCCCCGGGCAGCGTGCGCTTGTTGCGTGCCTCCCGGTTGCGCGCGGCGAGTTCGGAGTCCGCCGGATAGCCGACCTCTTCGAGCGTCAGCCCGTGCGGCCGTACGACATGCACCGCGGAATCGCGCACGCCCGCGGCCAGCACCTTGCCCGGCCAGTCCACCGGCCGGTGCCCGTCGCCGACGAACAGCAGCGCGCCCACCAGCGAACGCACCATGTTGTGGCAGAAGGCGTCGGCCTTCACCGTCGCGGTGACGACACCCGAGGCGTCCCGCTCCCAACTCAGCCGCTGGAGCGTGCGGATGGTGGTCGCACCCTCGCGCTTCTTGCAGTACGCGGCGAAGTCGTGCTCCCCGAGCAGCGCGCGCGAGGCGGCGTTCATCGCGTCGACGTCCAACGGCCAGTCGTGCCACAGGACATGACCGCGCAACAGCGGATCGACGCCGCCCACGTGATCGGTCACGCGGTAGGCGTACCGCCGCCAGATCGCCGAGAAGCGCGCGTTGAAACCGGCCGGAGCCTCCGCGACCTTCCACACCCGCACATCGTGCGACAGCCGTCCGGCGAGCCGGCGGAGCAGCTTCTCCTCGTGCTCGGCCCACACCTCGGCCGGCAGGTCGACGTGCGCGACCTGGCCACGGGCGTGCACCCCGGAGTCCGTACGGCCGGCGACCGTCAGCTCATAGGTCTCGGACGACCGCGTCACCGTACGCAGGGCGGACTCGATCTCGCCCTGCACGGTACGCAGGCCCGAGCGCTGCTTGGCCCAGCCGGAGAAGTCCTTGCCGTCGTACGACAGATCCAGCCGCACCCGCACAAAGCCGGGCTCAACTTCGTCACTCACCGAGAGTTCCTCGTTTCAAGAATTTGCGGCGCCACGAGAACGCGGAACGGGCCCGCCCCCGAGGGAGCGGACCCGTCTCACGGACCCAGGATGGGCCCCTCCTGCGCGGCGGCGCCAGGAGGGAGCGTCAGGCGTCCTTGGACTCCTCGGCCGGAGCCTCGGCGGCAGCCTCGGACTCCTTGACCGCACGCTTGGTGGCGGCCTCGGCCTCGGCGACGGTCGCCTTCTTCGCGATCTCGCCCTCGACGAGCTCGATCACGGCCATCGGGGCGTTGTCGCCACGACGGTTGCCGACCTTGGTGATACGGGTGTAGCCACCCGGACGCTCGGCGAAGCGCGGAGCGATCTCGGTGAAGAGCGTGTGGACGATGCTCTTGTCCGTGATCGTCTGAAGAACCTGGCGACGGTTGTGGATGTCGCCCTTCTTCGCCTTGGTGATCAGACGCTCGGCCACGGGGCGCAGGCGACGGGCCTTGGCCTCGGTGGTGGTGATGCGGCCGTGCTCGAAGAGCGACTTGGCGAGGTTCGCCAGCATCAGCTTCTCGTGCGCGGCACCGCCGCCCAGACGGGCACCCTTGGTGGGACGCGGCATGGTGTTTCTCCTTTAGTCTGCCCCGGCCGTATCAGGTACCGGAGTCAGTATCCGAGCAGGCGGTCGCCTGTCGGAGACCCGAGCCCCCGAAGGGGCGCGGGGAACTGCGCGACCAGCCGAAGCCGACCCGCAGCCGAAAACCGATCAGTACTGCTCGGTCTCCACGAACCCGGCATCCGCGTCGTCGTCGGCGCCGAACGCGTCGGCGGCGGCGGTCGGGTCGAATCCGGGCGGGCTGTCCTTGAGGGCCAGGCCCATGCCGGCCAGCTTCGCCTTGACCTCGTCGATCGACTTCGCACCGAAGTTGCGGATGTCGAGCAGGTCGGCCTCGGAGCGGGCGACGAGCTCACCCACGGAGTGGATGCCCTCGCGCTTGAGGCAGTTGTAGGACCGAACGGTGAGCTCGAGCTCCTCGATCGGCAGCGCCAGGTCGGCGGCCAGGGCGGCGTCCGTCGGGGACGGGCCCATGTCGATGCCCTCGGCGTCGATGTTGAGCTCGCGGGCCAGACCGAACAGCTCGACCAGGGTCTTACCGGCGGACGCCATGGCGTCACGCGGGCGCATGGCCTGCTTGGTCTCGACGTCGACGATCAGCTTGTCGAAGTCGGTGCGCTGCTCGACTCGGGTCGCCTCGACCTTGTAGGTGACCTTCAGAACGGGCGAGTAGATGGAGTCGACCGGGATACGGCCGATCTCCTGGCCCACCTGCTTGTTCTGGACGGCGGAGACGTAGCCGCGACCGCGCTCGACGGTCAGCTCCATCTCCAGCTTGCCCTTGGCGTTCAGCGTCGCCAGGACCAGGTCGGGGTTGTGCACCTCGACGCCGGCCGGCGGGGCGATGTCCGCCGCGGTGACCAGGCCGGGACCCTGCTTGCGCAGGTACATCACGACCGGCTCGTCGTGCTCCGAGGAGACGACCAGCTGCTTGATGTTCAGGATGAGGTCGGTGACGTCCTCCTTGACGCCCGGCACGGTGGTGAACTCGTGCAGGACCCCGTCGATCCGGATGGACGTGACCGCCGCACCGGGAATCGAGGAGAGGAGCGTACGACGCAGGGAGTTACCGAGGGTGTAGCCGAAGCCCGGCTCCAGCGGCTCGATCACGAACCGGGAGCGGAACTCGTCGACGACCTCTTCGGTCAGCGAGGGGCGCTGAGCGATCAGCATGCGAAGCATCCTTCAGTCATGGACACCCACTATTTGATGTCCTGAGGTACTACAAGGGTACGGGCGGTACGGCTCCGAAGAGCCGTACCGCCCAGACCCTCAAGGCAACCGCGAAGCGGTCACGCCATACGCGGCGGCGTCAGACGCGGCGGCGCTTCGGCGGACGGCAGCCGTTGTGCGGGGTGGGGGTGACGTCCTGGATCGAGCCGACCTCGAGGCCGGTCGCCTGGAGCGAACGGATGGCGGTCTCGCGACCGGAACCCGGGCCCTTGACGAAGACGTCAACCTTGCGCATGCCGTGCTCCTGCGCGCGACGGGCAGCCGACTCGGCGGCCATCTGCGCGGCGAACGGAGTGGACTTGCGGGAGCCCTTGAAGCCGACGTGGCCGGCGGAGGCCCAGGAGATCACGTTGCCGGACGGGTCCGTGATCGAAACGATGGTGTTGTTGAACGTGCTCTTGATGTGCGCGTGGCCGTGAGCGACGTTCTTCTTTTCCTTGCGACGCACCTTCTTGGCTGCGCCCTGACGTCCCTTGGGGGGCATGTCTTACTCCTGTGGAGTGGAGGTGATCGGTCCTACAGCGAAGACCGCTGGTGAGCGTCCGCTGAGGACTACTTCTTGCCCGGCTTCTTCTTGCCGGCGATCGCGCGACGCGGGCCCTTGCGGGTACGAGCGTTCGTGCTGGTGCGCTGACCGTGGACCGGCAGGCCACGACGGTGACGCAGACCCTGGTAGCAGCCGATCTCGACCTTGCGGCGGATGTCGGCCTGGATCTCGCGACGGAGGTCACCCTCGGTCTTGAGGTTGGCGTCCACGTACTCGCGGATCTTGACCAGGTCCTCTTCGGGAAGGTCACGAACGCGGGTGTTCGGGTTCACACCGGTCGCGGCGAGAGTCGCCTGCGACTGGGTGCGGCCGATACCGAAGACGTAGGTGAGTGCAACCTCCACGCGCTTGTCACGCGGGATGTCAACACCGGAAACGCGTGCCATTGAATGGCTCCAGTTGATTCTCGGGGGTCTTCCACAGTGCCGCTCTCGACCGCCGACCGTCCTGGATCAGGAGCGGTGGTACGTTCCGAGTCCCCGGCCCCCGCCGGAGGTGTCGCCAGCCGTGGCTGGACGGGCCCTGCGTATGTACGTTGCTGTGCGTCGCGCGAAGTAACTGCGAAGTGCAGGTTCTGCGTCAGCCCTGGCGCTGCTTGTGGCGCAGGTTGTCGCAGATGACCATGACCCGGCCGTGGCGGCGGATCACCTTGCACTTGTCGCAGATCTTCTTGACGCTCGGCTTGACCTTCATGGGATGTCAGGTTCTCCGGGTCAGTGCCGTCACCCCGCGAAGGGGGCGTCGACAAGATCTACTTGTAGCGGTAGACGATCCGGCCACGCGTCAGGTCGTAGGGAGAGAGCTCCACGACGACCCGGTCATCCGGGAGGATGCGGATGTAGTGCATCCGCATCTTGCCGCTGATGTGCGCGAGGACCTTGTGACCGTTCTGGAGCTCCACCTTGAACATTGCGTTCGGCAGAGACTCGATCACGGTGCCCTCGATCTCGATGGCACCTTGCTTCTTGGCCACGCTTCGCCTTTCGAATCGGCTACCTTGATCAACTCCCGTGATCGAACACCACCTGCGGAAAGCAGGCATGCGGATACACGAGAGCCGACGCGTCAGTCTACGTCAGGGCAACCCGAAAGACTAATCCAGGGGTGACTGCCCAGCCGCAGAGATCCTTAAGCCAGCGGGTCGGGTGCGGCCGTGATGCCGTACTCCGCCAGCTTCGCCTTGCCGCCGTCGACCGCCGTCAGCACCAGCGGGCCCTGCTCCGTCAGGGCGACGGAGTGCTCCCAGTGGGAGGACCAGGTCAGGTCGTCGGTGAGGACCGTCCAGTCGTCCTCCAGGACGTGCGTGCGCGCCGTGCCGAGGCTCACCATCGGCTCGATCGCGATGCAGAAGCCGGGGACGAGCTTGGGGCCCTTGCCGCGCTTGCGCGAGACGTAGTTCAGCAGGTGCGGGTCCATGTGCATCTCGCTGCCGATGCCGTGCCCGCCGTAGTCCTCGATGATCCCGTACTTCCCGGTGGCCGGGCGGGGCTGGCGGCGGATGTAGCCCTCGATGGCCTTGGAGATGTCCACCAGGCGGTTGCCGTTCCTCACGGCCGCGATGCCGGCCCACATCGACTCCTCGGTCACCCGGGAGAGCTCGACCAGCTCCGGAGCGTGACCGGTGCCCACGAAGGCCGTGAAGGCCGCGTCGCCGTGCCAGCCGTCCACGATCGCGCCCGCGTCGATCGAGATGATGTCGCCGTCCTTCAGGACGGTCTTCGTGTCCGGGATGCCGTGGACGACGACCTCGTTCACCGAGGTGCAGATCGTCGCGGGGAAGCCGCCGTAGCCGAGGAAGTTCGACTTCGCGCCGTGCTCGGCGAGCACCTTGCGGGCGACCTCGTCCAGGTCCTTGGTCGTCGCACCCGGCACGGCCGCCTCCCGGGTGGCCGCGTGAATGGCGGCGACGACCAGCCCCGCCTCGCGCATCTTCGCGATCTGCTCGGGAGTCTTGATCTCCACCATGGGGGTGCTGCCTCTCTCGGTGCCGCGTCACGGATGGTGCCGCAAACTAAAAAACTGCTCGGACAACACTACGGCCGCGATGCCGGGTGGGGCATCGCGGCCGTGGGAGGACCGGGGTCCGTCAGGCGTTCGCGCGGTCCAGAGCCGCCATCGCGCGCTCGGTGATCTCGTGGACCGGGCCGAGCGCCGAGATCGTCACCACGAGGCCCTGGGCCTTGTAGTAGTCGATGATCGGCTCGGTCTGCGTGTGGTAGACCTCGAGGCGGTCACGGACCGTGTCCTCGTGGTCGTCGTCACGCTGGTAGAGCTCGCCGCCGCAGGCGTCGCAGACACCCTCGGTCTTCGGCGCGTTGTAGATCACGTGGAAGACGTGGCTGCTGTCCCGGCGGCAGATCCGGCGGCCGGCGATCCGCTTGACGACCTCGTCCTCCGGGACCTCCAGGTCCAGGACGGCGTCCAGCGCCAGGTCCTCGGCCTTGAGGATCTCGTCCAGGGCCTCGGCCTGGACGAGATTCCGCGGGAAGCCGTCCAGCAGGAAGCCGCGTTCGGCGTCGGCCTGCTCCATGCGGTCCTTGGCCATCCCGATGGTGACCTCGTCCGGCACGAGCTGACCGGCGCGCATGTACTCCTGCGCCTTCTGCCCGAGCGGCGTGCCCTGACTGATGTTCGCCCGGAACAGGTCACCCGTCGAGATGTGCGGGATCGCGAGATTCTTGGCGAGGTACGCGGCCTGCGTACCCTTGCCGGCGCCGGGCGGCCCGACGAGGACGATTCGCATCAGCGGAGGAACCCTTCGTAGTTGCGCTGCTGAAGCTGGCTCTCGATCTGCTTCACAGTCTCCAGACCGACACCCACGATGATCAGGATGCTGGTTCCCCCGAACGGGAAGTTCTGGTTTGCGTTGAGTGTGACCAGTGCCACGGTGGGCACCAGGGCGATCAGGCCCAGGTAGAGAGAGCCGGGCCACGTGATGCGATTCAGCACGTAGCTCAGGTACTCCGCGGTGGGACGACCGGCCCGGATGCCCGGAATGAACCCACCATACTTCTTCATGTTGTCGGCAACTTCTTCGGGGTTGAAGGAGATGGCGACGTAGAAGAAGGCGAAGAAGACGATCAGCAGGAAGTACGTGACCATGTAGACGGGGTGGTCACCCTTGACGAGGTTGGAGTTGACCCACGTCGCCCAGCCCGCCTTGGAGCCGGTGAACTGCACCAGCAGCGCCGGGATGTACAGCAGCGACGAGGCGAAGATGACCGGGATCACGCCGGCCTGGTTCACCTTGAGCGGGATGTAGGTCGACGTGCCGCCGTAGGACCGGCGGCCGATCATGCGCTTCGCGTACTGCACGGGGATGCGGCGCTGGGCCTGCTCGACGAAGACCACCAGCGCGACCATGGCCAGGCCGCAGATGATGACGAGCCCGAACTCCAGCCAGCCGCCCATCAGCTTGCCCTGGAGCTTGATGCCCCACAGGCCGCTCGGGAAGCCCGCCGCGATGGACGTGAACATCAGGATGGACATGCCGTTGCCGATGCCGCGGTCGGTGATCAGCTCACCGAGCCACATGATCAGACAGGTGCCCGCGGTCATGGTGATGACCATGGTGGCGGTGGCGAAGATGGACTTGTCCGGAACGATCTGGTTGCCGACCGCACAGCCGCTGAACAGCGCGCCGTTGCTCGCGGTGGCCACCAGGCCGGTGCCCTGGAGGATGGCGAGCGCGACGGTCAGATAGCGCGTGTACTGCGTGATCTTGGCCTGCCCGGACTGCCCCTCCTTCTTGAGGGCCTCCAGCCGGGGAATGACCACGGTGAGCAGCTGCAGGATGATGCTTGCCGTGATGTACGGCATGATCCCGAGCGCGAAGATCGTGATGTGCAACAGCGCGCCACCGCTGAACATGTTCACGAGGCCGAAGAGGCCCTGGCCGCTCTTGGCCTGGTCCATACACGTCTGGACGTTGGAGTAGCTGACGCCCGGGACCGGTACATGCGCACCGAGCCTGAAGAGCACCATGATGCCCAGCGTGAACAGCAGCTTCTTGCGCAGGTCGGGCGTCTTGAACGCCCGGGCGAACGCGGTGAGCACGGTGCCTCCTGCGCCTCTCACGCGGGACGCGAGAGGTGACGGTCTTGAGGATCGACGAATACATATCAGTCAAAATCCGCACGGACAGGGGCCGCGCGGAGGTTAACAGTGCACGCCACCTTACCGGCGACCGTGCCCCCCTTGGAACGACCAACCGGGGATGCCCCTTTTGGGACATCCCCGGTTGTCAGATCAACGAGTTCAGACGAGCTCGGTGACGGTGCCGCCGGCGGCGGCAATCTTCTCCTTGGCGGAGCCGGAGACGGCGTCGACCGTCACCTGCAGCGCCACGGAGATCTCGCCCTGGCCCAGGACCTTGACGAGCTGGTTCTTGCGAACCGCACCCTTGGCGACCAGATCGGCCACCGTGACCTCGCCACCCTGCGGGTAGAGCGCGGCCAGCTTGTCCAGGTTCACGACCTGGAACTCGGTGCGGAACGGGTTCTTGAAGCCCTTGAGCTTCGGGAGACGCATGTGGAGGGGCATCTGCCCACCCTCGAAGCGCTCCGGAACCTGGTAACGGGCCTTGGTGCCCTTGGTACCACGACCTGCGGTCTTACCCTTGGACGCCTCACCACGACCCACACGGGTCTTGGCGGTCTTGGCGCCCGGGGCGGGCCGGAGGTTGTGGACCTTCAGCGGGTTCTGCTCCGCCATGTCAGTCGACCTCCTCAACCGTCACGAGGTGGCGGACGGTCTGCACCATGCCGCGGATCTCGGGACGGTCCTCCTTGACGACCACGTCGTTCATGCGCTTGAGACCAAGCGAACGAAGGGTGTCGCGGTGGTTCTGCTTGCTACCGATGTAGGACTTGACCTGCGTGACCTTGAGGCGAGCCATTACGCACCCGCCCCTGCACGCGCCCGCAGCAGTGCGGCGGGGGCGACGTCCTCCAGCGGCAGACCACGACGGGCGGCGATCTCCTCGGGACGCTGCAGTCCCTGGAGGGCCTCCACCGTGGCGTGCACGATGTTGATCGGGTTCGACGAACCGAGCGACTTCGACAGGATGTCGTGGACGCCGGCGCACTCGAGCACCGCGCGCACCGGGCCACCGGCGATAACACCGGTACCGGGGGACGCGGGCTTGAGCAGGACGACACCGGCCGCCTTCTCGCCCTGGATCGGGTGCGGGATGGTGCCCTGGATGCGGGGGACCTTGAAGAAGTTCTTCTTGGCCTCTTCCACGCCCTTGGCGATGGCCGCGGGAACTTCCTTGGCCTTGCCGTATCCGACACCTACGGTGCCGTCACCGTCGCCCACCACGACCAGCGCGGTGAAGCTGAAGCGGCGACCACCCTTGACAACCTTGGCGACGCGGTTGATCGCGACAACGCGCTCAACGTACGCGGTCTTCTCGGCGGCAGGGCCACCGTCGCGACCCTTCCGGTCCCGCCGCTCGCCGCCACCGGCACCGCTTCCGCGGCGCTGGGGTCCAGCCATTGGATTTACCTCTCTCTGTTACGTCCGCTAGCTCCGGAACCGGGGCTTAGAACTTCAGCCCGGCTTCGCGGGCGGCGTCAGCCAGAGCGGCAATGCGCCCGGCGTACCTGTTGCCACCACGGTCGAACACGACGGTCTCGACGCCGGCAGCCTTCGCACGCTCGGCGACCAGGGCACCGACCTGCTTGGCCTGCGCGGACTTGTCGCCCTCGCCACCACGGATCGACGCGTCCAGGGTCGACGCCGACGCCAGGGTGTGACCCTTGATGTCGTCGATGACCTGAGCGGTGATACCGCGGTTCGAGCGGGTCACGACGAGGCGCGGACGCTCCGCCGTACCCGACACGTTCTTGCGAATGCGGACATGGCGGCGGGCCTTGGCGGCACGCTTGTAAGCGTCGCCCTTGGCGATCTTCACACCGTATGCCATGGCTTACTTACCAGCCTTTCCGACCTTGCGGCGGATGACCTCGCCGGCGTACTTGACGCCCTTGGCCTTGTACGGGTCGGGCTTCCGCAGCTTGCGGATGTTCGCCGCGACCTCGCCGACCTTCTGCTTGTCGATGCCCTCGACGCTGAGCTTGGTCGGGGACTCCACCTTGAAGGTGATGCCCTCGGGCGCCTCGATCAGGATCGGGTGGCTGTAGCCCAGGGCGAACTCCAGGTTGGAGCCCTTCGCCTGGACGCGGTAACCGACACCGCTGATCTCGAGAGCCTTGCTGTAGCCCGCGGTCACGCCGGTGATCATGTTCGCCACCAGCGTGCGGGACAGGCCGTGCAGGGCCTTGTTCTGACGCTCGTCGTTGGGACGCGAGACGACAAGAGTGCCGTCCTCGGCCTTAGCGATCTCGATGGGCGCGGCAACGGCGTGCGTGAGGGAACCCTTGGGGCCCTTCACGTGCACCGTACGGCCATCGATGGTGACGTCCACACCAGCGGGAACCTGGATGGGCAGCCGTCCAATACGCGACATTGGCTATTCCTCCGTTCCCGATTACCAGACGTAGGCGAGGACTTCCCCACCCACGCCCTTCTTGCTGGCCTGCTGGCCGGTCAGGAGACCGTGGGACGTGGAGATGATCGCCACGCCCAGGCCGCCGAGGACCTTCGGCAGGTTGGTGGACTTTGCGTAGACCCGCAGACCCGGCTTCGAGATGCGCTTGATGCCGGCGATCGAGCGCTCGCGGTTCGGGCCGAACTTCAGCTCGAGGGTCAGGGACTTGCCGACCTCGGCGTCCTCGACCTTCCAGCCGGTGATGTAGCCCTCCTGCTGGAGGATCTCCGCGATGTGCGACTTGATCTTGCTGTGCGGCATCGACACGGTGTCGTGGTATGCCGAGTTAGCGTTTCGCAGACGGGTCAGCATGTCTGCGATCGGATCGGTCATGGTCATGTTTGGCCTTCGGCCTCTCTCGCCGGGGTTTCCTATCTGCGCCATCCCTCTCCCCGAGCAGAGTCGGGACGGGTGCGGCGCGGGGACCTACGGCGTAGTAAGCGACTTTAAGTGGGCGTACGCCCACGGGCGGTCTCGGGCGGCAGGCGCCCAACCCTTCCACTCTACGGGAGTGTGGGGCGGGCGCCCGCCGACCAGATGCTTACCGAGAGTCCTGGTCAACCCAAGTGGGTTGTTACCAGGAGCTCTTGGTCACGCCCGGCAGCTCGCCACGGTGAGCCATCTCACGAAGGCACACGCGGCACAGGCCGAACTTGCGGTACACGGAGTGCGGACGGCCACAGCGCTGGCAGCGCGTGTAGGCGCGCACACCGAACTTCGGCTTGCGGGCAGCCTTGGCAATAAGAGACTTCTTCGCCATCTCGCTTACGCCTCCTTGAAGGGGAAGCCGAGGTGACGAAGGAGGGCGCGACCCTCGTCGTCGTTGGTCGCCGTGGTGACCACGGTGATGTCCATACCCCGGACGCGGTCGATCTTGTCCTGGTCGATCTCGTGGAACATGACCTGCTCCGTGAGACCGAAGGTGTAGTTGCCCCGACCGTCGAACTGCTTCGGGGACAGACCACGGAAGTCGCGGATGCGCGGCAGCGCGAGCGACAGCGTACGGTCCAGGAACTCCCACATGCGGTCACCGCGGAGGGTGACGTGGCAGCCGATCGGCTGCCCCTCGCGCAGCTTGAACTGCGCGATCGACTTGCGGGCCTTGGTCACGGCCGGCTTCTGACCCGTGATCGTGGTGAGGTCGCGGATGGCGCCCTCGATCAGCTTGGAGTCGCGGGCGGCGTCGCCCACACCCATGTTGACCACGATCTTGGTCAGGCCGGGGACCTGCATGACGTTCTCGTAGGAGAACTCCTCGCGGAGCTTCCCGGCGATCTCGTCACGGTAGCGCTGCTTGAGACGCGGTGCGTTGGTGGTGGCAGTCATCAGATGTCCTCACCGGTGCGCTTGGCAACGCGGATCTTGTTGCCCTCGTCGTCGAAGCGGTAACCGACACGCGTGACGACCTTCTTGCCGTCCTTCTCCACGATCAGCTGAACGTTGCTGACGTGGATGGGGGCCTCGGTCGTCACGATGCCGCCGGTCTTGGAACCACGAGCGGTCTGGCCGGCCTTGGTGTGCTTCTTGACCCGGTTGACACCCTCGACAAGAACACGGTCCTCAGCGGGCATGGCCTGAATGACCTTGCCCTGCTTGCCCTTGTCCTTGCCGGTGATGACCTGAACCAGGTCGCCCTTCTTGATCTTCATCGGTTACAGCACCTCCGGCGCGAGCGAGACGATCTTCATGAACTTCTTCTCGCGCAGCTCTCGGCCCACGGGGCCGAAGATACGGGTGCCGCGGGGGTCACCGTCGTTCTTGAGGATGACGGCCGCGTTCTCGTCGAAGCGGATGTACGAGCCGTCGGGACGGCGGCGCTCCTTGACGGTGCGAACGATGACCGCCTTGACGACGTCACCCTTCTTCACGTTGCCACCGGGGATCGCGTCCTTGACGGTGGCGACGATGACGTCACCGATGCCCGCGTAGCGGCGACCCGAGCCACCGAGAACACGGATGCAAAGGATCTCCTTGGCACCAGTGTTGTCGGCGACCCGAAGTCGCGACTCCTGCTGGATCACGTCTATCTCCTGATCGTCTGCCGGTTCCCGGCGGGGGTCTCAAGGAATTGAGACCCCACGCCGAGCCTGGCGGAACTTATCCGAGGGGAAACCCCGCTCGGACGGTAATTGCGGAATTCCCTTGCGGGAAATTCCTTACTTGGCCTTCTCGAGGATCTCGACGATGCGCCAGCGCTTGCTCGCCGACAGCGGACGCGTCTCCATGATGAGGACGCGGTCGCCGACACCGGCAGCGTTCTGCTCGTCGTGCGCCTTGAGCTTGTTCGTACGGCGGATGACCTTGCCGTACAGCGCGTGCTTGACGCGGTCCTCGACAGCGACGACGACGGTCTTGTCCATCTTGTCGCTGACGACGAGACCCTCACGGGTCTTGCGGAAGCCGCGCTCGTTCGTCTCAGTCACATTCTTCTCGCTCATCAGGCGCTCTCCACCGTCTCGATGCCCAGCTCGCGCTCGCGCATCAGGGTGTAGATCCGGGCGATGTCCTTACGGACGGACTTGAGCCGACCGTGGTTCTCGAGCTGCCCGGTCGCCGCCTGGAAGCGGAGGTTGAACAGCTCTTCCTTGGCCTCACGGAGCTTCGCGACGAGGTCCTCGTCGTTCAGCTCACGCAGCTCGGTCGCCTTGATACCAGCGGCCATCACGACTCACCTGCCTCGCGCCGAACAATGCGGCACTTCATCGGAAGCTTGTGGGCGGCGCGGGTGAGCGCCTCACGAGCAACCTTCTCGTTCGGGAAAGACAGCTCGAACATCACCCGACCGGGCTTGACGTTCGCGATCCACCACTCCGGAGAACCCTTACCGGAACCCATGCGGGTTTCGGCCGGCTTCTTCGTCAGCGGGCGGTCGGGGTAGATGTTGATCCACACCTTGCCGCCACGCTTGATGTGACGGGTCATGGCGATACGAGCGGACTCGATCTGCCGGTTCGTCACGTAGGCCGGGGTCAGGGCCTGGATGCCGTACTCACCGAAAGCGAGCTCGGTGCCACCCTTGGCCATGCCCGAGCGCTTCGGGTGGTGCTGCTTGCGGTGCTTGACCCTGCGAGGGATCAGCATGTCGGTCAGGCCTCCGTTCCGGTGGACTCGGCCGGAGCAGCGGCAGCGGCCTCGGCCTTGGGGGCCTCGGCAGCGGCGTTCTGCTGCGGCTTGCGGCCGCGGCCGCCACGCTCGCCACCACGGCCACCGCGGGCCGGGCGGTCCTGGGCGCCGCCACGGGACGGGCGGTTGCCCGCACGCGCCGCGGCGTTCTCGGCGCGGACCTCGGCGATGTTCTTGACGTCGCCCTTGTAGATCCAGACCTTCACGCCGATGCGGCCGAAGGTGGTCTTGGCCTCGAAGAAGCCGTAGTCGACGTTCGCGCGGAGCGTGTGCAGGGGCACACGGCCCTCGCGGTAGAACTCCGAGCGGGACATCTCGGCGCCGCCGAGACGGCCACCACACTGGATCTTGATGCCCTTGGCGCCGGCCTTCATCGTCGACTGCATGCTCTTACGCATGGCGCGACGGAAGGAGACGCGGGAGGACAGCTGCTCGGCGACGGCCTGGGCCACCAGCTGAGCGTCCACCTCGGGGTTCTTGACCTCGAGGATGTTCAGCTGAACCTGCTTGCCGGTCAGCTTCTCCAGCTCGCCGCGGATGCGGTCGGCCTCGGCGCCGCGGCGGCCGATGACGATGCCCGGACGAGCGGTGTGGATGTCGACGCGGACGCGGTCGCGGGTGCGCTCGATCTCAACCTTCGAGATACCGGCGCGCTCCATGCCCTTCGTCATCATGCGACGAATGGCAACGTCTTCCTTGACGTAGTCCTTGTACAGCTTGTCGGCGTACCAGCGGGACTTGAAGTCCGTGGTGATGCCGAGGCGGAACCCGTGCGGGTTAACCTTCTGGCCCATTACCGGGTTCCTTCCTTGCTGCTGACGACCACGGTGATGTGGCTGGTCCGCTTGCGGATCCGGTAGGCACGGCCCTGGGCACGCGGACGGAACCGCTTCAGGGTCGGGCCCTCGTCGACGTACGCCTCGCTGATGACCAGCGAAGAGGCGTCGGTGTGGTCGTAGTTGTGTGCAGCGTTGGCGATGGCGCTGTCCAGCACCTTGCCAACCGGCACGCTCGCGGCCTGCGGGGCGAAACGCAGGACCGCCTGAGCCTCCGTGGCATCCATGCCACGGATGAGGTCCACCACGCGGCGGGCCTTCATGGGCGTGACGCGGATGTACCGCGCCTGGGCCCTGGCTTCCATGGTTGTCCCTTCGGTGTCAGTCATAGTCGTTCACACCCCGCCTTAGCGGCGCTTCGACTTGCGGTCGTCCTTGACGTGGCCGCGGAAGGTGCGGGTCGGCGAGAACTCGCCGAGCTTGTGGCCGACCATCGACTCGGTGACGAACACCGGGACGTGCGTCTTGCCGTTGTGCACCGCGAGCGTGTGGCCCAGCATGGCCGGCACGATCATGGAGCGACGGGACCAGGTCTTGATGACGTTCTTGGTACCGGCTTCGTTCTGAGCGTCCACCTTCTTGATGAGGTGGGCGTCGACGAAGGGTCCCTTCTTGAGACTACGCGGCATCTAAACCCGCTCCTAGCGCTTCTTGTTCGTCTTGCGGCGGCGGACGATGTACTTGTTGCTCGCCTTCTTGGGAGAACGAGTACGACCCTCCTTCTGACCCCACGGGGAGACCGGGTGGCGACCACCGGAGGTCTTGCCCTCACCACCACCGTGCGGGTGGTCGACCGGGTTCATCGCCACACCACGCACGGTCGGGCGAACGCCCTTCCAGCGCATACGGCCGGCCTTGCCCCAGTTGATGTTCGACTGCTCGGCGTTGCCGACCTCGCCGACAGTGGCGCGGCAGCGGACGTCGACCAGGCGGACCTCGCCGGACGGCATGCGCAGGTGGGCGTACTGGCCCTCCTTCGCCAGCAGCTGCACGGACGAACCGGCAGAGCGGGCGAACTTGGCGCCGCCACCGGGGCGGAGCTCGATCGCGTGGATCGTGGTACCGACCGGGATGCTGCGCAGCGGAAGGTTGTTGCCCGGCTTGATGTCGGCCTTGGGGCCGTTCTCGATCCGGTCACCCTGCTGGAGCTTCGCGGGGGCGATGATGTAGCGCTTCTCGCCGTCTGCGTAGTGCAGCAGCGCGATGCGCGCGGTGCGGTTCGGGTCGTACTCGATGTGAGCGACCTTGGCCGGCACGCCGTCCTTGTCGTGACGACGGAAGTCGATCACGCGGTAGGCGCGCTTGTGGCCACCACCCTGGTGGCGAACGGTCACACGACCGGCGTTGTTACGGCCGCCCTTGCTGTGCAGGGGGCGGACCAGCGACTTCTCCGGCGTGGACCGCGTGATCTCGACAAAGTCGGCGACGCTGGAGCCACGACGGCCCGGGGTCGTCGGCTTGTACTTGCGGATACCCATTTCTCAGTCCTCGTCCGATTCCGGACGACTCGGACTCCGTTAGGAGACCGGGCCGCCGAAGATGTCGATACGGTCGCCCTCGGCGAGGGTCACGATGGCGCGCTTGGTGTTGGCGCGCTTGCCGAAACCGGTCTTGGTGCGCTTGCGCTTACCCTGACGGTTGATCGTGTTGACCCCGGTGACCTTGACCGAGAAGACCGCCTCGACGGCCTGCTTGATCTGGGTCTTGTTCGCGCGCGGGTCGACGATGAACGTGTACTTGTTCTCGTCGAGAAGCGCGTAGCTCTTCTCCGAGACCACCGGCTTGACCAGGATGTCACGGGGGTCCGTGTAGGTCTTGCTGGTGACCACGGCGACAGTCGCCTCGCTCATCAGGCGTCGCTCCCTTCGAGCTCGCCGGCCGTCTTCGCGGCCACGAAGGACTCGAAGGCAGCCTTGGTGAAGACCACGTCGTCCGAGACGAGCACGTCGTACGTGTTCAGCTGACCCGGCTCCAGGATGTGGACCTGGGGCAGGTTGCGGGCGGACAGCCACGCGGCCTCGTCGGCGCGGTCGACGACCAGGAGCAGGTTCTTGCGCTCCGAGATCTTGCCGAACAGCGTCTTGGCGGCCTTGGTGGAAGCGGCACCCTCGACCACGCCGGAGACGACGTGGATGCGGGAGTGGCGCGCCCGGTCGGTGAGGGCACCGCGCAGGGCGGCGGCCTTCATCTTCTTCGGGGTCCGCTGCGAGTAGTCACGCGGCACGGGACCGTGCACGACGCCACCACCGGCGAACTGCGGCGCGCGGGTCGAACCCTGACGGGCGCGACCGGTGCCCTTCTGGCGGTACGGCTTCTTGCCGCCGCCTCGGACCTCACCGCGGGTCTTGGTCTTGTGCGTGCCCTGACGGGCAGCGGCCAGCTGCGCGACGACGACCTGGTGGATCAGCGGAATGCTGACCTTCGCGTCGAAGATCTCCGTGGGGAGCTCGACGGTCCCGGCCTTGTCGCCTGCCGGCGAAAGGATGTCAATGGTGCTCATCGTTACCTCAGGCCCCCTTGGCCGCGGTACGGACCAGGACGAGGCCGCCGTTCGGACCAGGAACCGCGCCCTTGATCAGGAGCAGGCCCTTCTCCGCGTCAACGGCGTGGACGGTCAGGTTCTGGGTGGTGACCCGCTCGTTGCCCATGCGGCCCGCCATGCGGAGGCCCTTGAACACGCGGCCCGGGGTGGCGCAGCCACCGATGGAACCGGGGGAGCGGTGCTTGCGCTGGGTGCCGTGACCGGCGCCGAGGCCCTTGAAGTTGTGACGCTTCATGACACCGGCGAAGCCCTTGCCCTTGCTCTTGCCGGTGACGTCGACCTTGACGCCCGACTCGAACACGGCAGCGGTGATCTCCTGGCCGAGCGTGTACTCGCTGGCGTCAGCGGTACGCAGCTCCACCAGGTGGCGGCGCGGGGTGACGTCGGCCTTGGCGAAGTGACCCTTGAGGGGCTTGTTCACCTTGCGCGGGTCGATCTCGCCGAAGGCGATCTGGACCGACTCGTAGCCGTCGCTGTCGTTGGTGCGGACCTGGGTGACGACACAGGGCCCGGCCTTGACGACGGTCACCGGGACGACCCGGTTGTTCTCGTCCCAGACCTGGGTCATGCCGAGCTTCTCGCCCAGGACGCCCTTAATGTTCTTAGCCATCTCGCGCGTCACCTCAGAGCTTGATCTCGATGTCGACGCCCGCCGGCAGGTCGAGGCGCATGAGCGAGTCAACCGTCTTCGGCGTGGGGTCGAGGATGTCGATGAGGCGCTTGTGCGTGCGCATCTCGAAGTGCTCGCGCGAGTCCTTGTACTTGTGCGGCGACTTGATGACGCAGTACACGTTCTTCTCAGTGGGCAGCGGCACCGGGCCTGCGACCGACGCACCAGTGCGGGTCACCGTCTCGACGATCTTCTTCGCCGAGGAGTCGATGACCTCGTGGTCGTAGGCCTTGAGCCGGATGCGGATCTTCTGTCCCGCCATGGCTACTTCGTAGTCCTGTCTCTCGTAACGCTCTGGGACTCGGTGTGCTGCGCCTCTTGCGAGGCGCCGCCCCTCCTCCGACCCACGCGGTCGGGCGTGTCGCCCCCCTTCCGGAAACTTTCCCAAAGGAAAATCCCTTACGAAGGGGGATGTGGGGGAAGGACACCCACCGAGTGCCTGGCCGGGGCCGCGTCAACGCTTCCCGGAAGATTCCCGTACTTCCACCCCTGAGAAGAGGTGACGAGTACTGCGGGACTCGCTTCCAGTCCTCCCGGCGGGAGGCGCGCAAACATCAGCTCACAACCGAGCAACCTGAACAGTGTGCCATACGCCCCCGAAGGGGCGCCAATCGCAGCCGAAGAAGGTACCCCGACCGGCTCAGTTGTCAAACCACCTCGCCGACATACGGGACACTATGGTCGCGTAGGCCCAGGCCGCCCACCAGCGGTCAGCCGGCCCGACCGTCGCGCCGGCACCCTGGGCCACCTTGGCCTTACCCGCCTTTGCCGTGGTTTGCCGTGGTCTTGAGCAACCCACGCGATCCCCATCACGTCCCCTAACACGCTGGGGCAGCCGGGGACTGCGTGCTGCACAACGAGACGGAGTCGCTTAGTTGAACACCTCACAGCGCATGGTGATATCCCGCCGGACCGCGCTCGCCGGCCTGGCCACCACCTCCCTGGCGGTCGCGGCGGGGTGCAGCGGCGGCGGGGGCGCCAAGAAGCCCAAGGCGTCCGCGAGCCCGATCAGGGCGGTGGATCCCCATGCCACGCAGTCGTTCAACGGCGTGAAGAACCCCCTGCTGCTCCAGATCATGGCGCACCCCGACGACGACCTGTTCTTCATGAACCCCGACGCCCTGCACATCGTGGAGTCCGGGGTGCCCGTCGTCTCGGTCTATGTGACGGCCGGCGAGGCCGTGGGCCAGAACTGGATCGAGGGCATGCCCAAGGGCAAGCCCGACAAGGCCGCCTACTCCTCGGCCCGCCACCAGGGCCTCCGCCAGGCGTACGCCGAGATGCTGGGCGCCGACAAGTTCACGGGCTGGAAGAAGTCCGTCCTGGACCTGGGCAACGGCGTCAAGGCGGAGACCGACGAGCTGTCCCACGGCGACCGCCGCGCCCAGCTGATCTTCCTCAACATCGCCATGCTCTCCGCCCACGAGATGCGCCTGCCGCTGCTGTGGGAGCGCCCGTCCGCCGAGATGCAGAGCCTGGTCGCCACGGGCTCGCCGTGCACCACGGTGAGCAAGTACACCCACGGCACGCTGGTGGACACGCTGGCCACGATCATGGACCGCTTCAAGCCGTCCGTGATCCACACGATGGACCCGGACCCCGACTACCAGGTCCACGACGCCACGCACCCCAAGGACAACGACTACGGCGCCTGCTCGGACCACCGCGACCACACGCCGACCGCGCTCTTCACCTGGAAGGCGATGTCGCAGTGGGTCGCCGACGCCACGAAGCGTGACGGGCACACCCCGCGCTTCGTGACCACGGCCTTCCGCGGCTACTACAACCAGCGCTGGCCGCACAACCTGCCCCCCGAGGTCGTGGAGCAGAAGCACCGCCTGGTGGAGGCGTACGGCGGCGATCCCACGTGGGAGTGCGGCAACCCCGCGGGCTGCGGCGACTACGGCCAGGGCGGCGACCGCCCGATGAAGAACCGCAAGGGCTGGATCCGCTCCACCCACTACCGCTACGAGGGCGCCACGACGGCCCCGGACACCGACAGGTCGGGCCGGCTGGTGGCGTACGGCGTGCTCGGCATGCAGGCGGTGCGCTGGCAGGAGACCTCCGCGGGCAGCGGCCGCTGGGGCGACCCGCAGAACCTCGGCGGCGGCCCCCTCGCCCCCGCCCTGGCCTCCGTCAAGGACAGCGCCGGGCGGCGGCTGCTGTTCGGCCTGCGGTTCTCGGCCCTGGCGGGCCAGGGGCGGCCGGACACCCGCGAGATCGTCGTGGCGGAGCAGGGCTCCCCCGACGGCGCCTTCAAGGACTGGAAGCCGCTCGGCAACCCCGAGCACAAGGCCGACCGCGGCCGCCGCCTCGGCATGCCCGCCGCGATCGCCACCCCGGACGGCCGGGTGCACCTCTTCGTCCGCAACGCCGGCAAGGGCGTCTCCAGCCGCGTCCGCGAGGCCGACGGCACGTGGGGCAAGTGGCAGAGCCTGCACGGCCAGGAGATCCAGGACGGCCTGACGGTCACCCTGGACCAGGACAAGCGCGTGCACGTCTTCGGCACGGGCCGGGACACCGTGCACCACTGGAGCCAGGACGCGCCGGACAAGCCGGTCCGCGCGATGCCCCTCAAGGGCCTCCCCCAGCCCGGCGGGCTCCCCGGCGCCACGCTGGACCCGGACGGGCGGCTCGCGGTCGTCTACCGCACCCCTGAGGCCGTCCAGCCGTCCGTATACCGCTTCAAGCCGGGCTCCGACGACGTCGCCACCACCGAGCTCAAGGAGTTCCCGGGCTACGGCCCGCTCGACGCCCACACCCTGGCCGTACGCGGCGGCGACACCGTGACCGTCCTCGGCCGGGCCGTCGACGGCAAGCTCCAGGTGGTCGACGCCGGCTCCGGCGACGCCTCGCCCCGCACCGCGCCCGACCAGGTCGCCGTGGGAACCGCGGCGGTGCTCACCGACGCCGGCCACCAGCTGTGCGTGGTGGCCATGGGCACGGACGCGAGCCCCTGGGTCTGGCGCCCCGGGAACAGCTGACGGACAGGCCGCCCACCGCCCCCGGAATTCACCCTCCGGGGGCGCCGCCTTTCCCCAGTACGAGCGATTCCACGCCATGACGTGGATCGCTGCCGGGCGCGGACGCCCTTGCTACGTTGCGACGATGCCGTCGACGACTCCCGGACCACCCGCGAACGGACGGCTCCTCGCCGTCAGCGACCTGCACATCGGCATGGCCGACAACGTACCGATCATGGAGTCCCTGCGGCCCGGCACGGACGACGACTGGCTGATCGTGGCCGGGGACGTCGCCGAGGAGGCCGCCGACGTCGAGCGGGCCCTGACGCTGCTCGCCGCCCGCTTCGCCAAGGTGATCTGGGCGCCGGGCAACCACGAGCTGTGGACTCCCCCGGGCGACCCGGTGGCCCTGCGCGGCCAGGCGCGCTACGAGCACCTCGTCGGGCTCTGCCGCCGCCTCGGCGTGGCCACGCCCGAGGACCCGTATCCGGTGTGGGAGGGCGAGGGCGGGCCGGTGGCCGTCGCCCCGCTGTTCACGCTCTACGACTACAGCTTCCGCACCCCCACCGCGGCCTCCAAGCGGGAATCCCTGGAACAGGCGCACGCGGCGGGCATCGTGTGCACGGACGAGTACCTCCTGCACCCGGAGCCCTATCCGGCGGCCGACGACTGGTGCCGCGCCCGGGTGGCCGCCACCGAGGCCCGGCTGGCCGCGCACGACCCGTCGGTGCCGCTGGTCCTGGTCAGCCACTGGCCGCTGGTGCGCGAGCCCACGGACGTCCTGACGTACCCCGAGTTCGCGCAGTGGTGCGGCACCGCGCTGACCCGCGACTGGCACCGGCGCTTCCCCACGGCGGCCGTCGTCTACGGCCATCTGCACATCCCCCGCACCACCTGGTACGACGGCGTCCGCTTCGAGGAGGTCTCGATCGGCTACCCGCGCGAGTGGCGCCGCCGCGGCCACCCCCGGGGTCTGCTGCGGCAGATCCTGCCGTACGACAAGGCGTGAGCACCCGGCCGCGGACAGACGAAAGGGCCCGCACATCCGAAGATGTGCGGGCCCTTCCTGACCGTCTAGGTCAGACCTTCAAGCAAGAGGACTTACTTGTTGATCTTGGTGACCTGGCCGGCGCCGACGGTGCGGCCGCCCTCACGGATGGTGAAGCGCAGGCCCTCCTCCATGGCGACGGGCTGGATCAGGGAGACGGACATCTCGGCGTTGTCGCCGGGCATGACCATCTCCGTGCCCTCCTTGAGGGTCACAACACCGGTCACGTCAGTCGTACGGAAGTAGAACTGCGGACGGTAGTTGTTGAAGAACGGGGTGTGACGGCCACCCTCGTCCTTCGACAGGATGTACGCCGTGGCCTCGAACTCGGTGTGCGGCGTGACCGAACCCGGCTTGATGATGCACTGGCCGCGCTCGACGTCCTCGCGCTTGATGCCACGGAGGAGCAGACCGACGTTCTCACCGGCCTGGCCCTCGTCGAGCAGCTTGCGGAACATCTCGATGCCGGTGACCGTGGTGGTGGTCTTCTCGGTCTTGATGCCGATGATGTCGACGGTCTCGTTGACCTTCAGGACACCACGCTCGATACGACCGGTGACGACGGTGCCACGACCGGTGATCGTGAAGACGTCCTCGATCGGCATCAGGAACGGCTTGTCGACGTCACGCTCGGGCTGCGGGATGTTCTCGTCGACGGCCTTCATCAGGCCGAGGAGCTTCTCGCCCCACTCCTTGTCGCCCTCGAGCGCCTTGAGCGCCGAGACCTGGACGACCGGAGCGTCGTCGCCGTTGAACTCGTACTCGTTGAGGAGCTCACGGACCTCGAGCTCGACGAGCTCCAGGATCTCCTCGTCGTCCACCATGTCGGCCTTGTTCAGGGCGACGACGATGTACGGAACGCCGGACTGGCGGGCCAGGAGCACGTGCTCCTTGGTCTGCGGCATCGGACCGTCGGTCGCGGCGACCACGAGGATCGCGCCGTCCATCTGGGCGGCACCGGTGATCATGTTCTTGATGTAGTCCGCGTGACCGGGGCAGTCGACGTGGGCGTAGTGACGCGACTCGGTCTGGTACTCAACGTGAGCGATCGAGATCGTGATACCACGCTGACGCTCTTCGGGCGCCTTGTCGATCTCGTCGAACGGCGTGAAGGGGTTCAGCTCGGGGTACGCGTCGTGCAGCACCTTGGTGATCGCCGCGGTAAGAGTGGTCTTACCGTGGTCGACGTGACCGATGGTGCCGATGTTGACGTGCGGCTTAGTCCGCTCGAACTTCGCCTTCGCCACTGGGTCCTCCTACGGAGTGGTTCTGTACGCCTTACTCATCGGCGCCAGGTGATCTTTGCTGGGGTGCCGTCCGCCGGGGCATCCGCCACGCATCGAAAGGAACACGTTCCTCACGTTACGCGGTGGCATGCCCCGACAGTCGGTGTAAAGCCTAAAGCGTGAGCTTTGCGTGCGGAGACGCGGTTACTCGCCCTTGGCCTTCGCGATGATCTCCTCGGCGACGTTCCGCGGAACCTCGGCGTAGGAGTCGAACTGCATCGAGTAGCTTGCGCGACCCGAAGTCTTGCTGCGGAGGTCTCCGACGTAGCCGAACATCTCCGACAGCGGAACCAGGCCCTTGACGAGCTTGGCGCCGTGACGGTCCTCCATGGCCTGGATCTGGCCACGGCGGGAGTTGATGTCACCGATCACATCGCCCATGTAGTCCTCGGGGGTGGTGACCTCGACGGACATCATCGGCTCGAGCAGAGCCGGGGACGCCTTGCGAGCACCCTCCTTGAACGCCATGGAACCGGCGATCTTGAAGGCGAGTTCGGACGAGTCGACGTCGTGGTAGGCGCCGTCGAGCAGCGTCACCTTCACGCCGGTCAGCGGGTAGCCGGCCAGCACGCCGAACTCCATGGCCTCCTGGCAACCCGCGTCCACGGACGGGATGTACTCCCGCGGGATACGGCCACCGGTGACCTTGTTCTCGAACTCGTAGCCATCGCCCTCGAGGGGCTCGATGGCCATCTGCACCTTGGCGAACTGGCCGGAACCACCAGTCTGCTTCTTGTGCGTGTAGTCGATACGCTCGACGGCCTTGCGGATCGTCTCGCGGTACGCGACCTGCGGCTTGCCGACGTTCGCCTCGACGCGGAACTCACGGCGCATACGGTCGACCAGCACGTCGAGGTGCAGCTCGCCCATACCCGCGATGATGGTCTGGCCCGTCTCCTCGTCCGTGTGGACCTGGAAGGACGGGTCCTCCTCGGCGAGACGCTGGATGGCGACACCCAGCTTCTCCTGGTCGCCCTTGGACTTCGGCTCGATGGCGACCTGGATCACCGGGGCCGGGAAGTCCATGGACTCGAGGATGACCGGCTTGCCCGCGTCACAGAGGGTCTCACCGGTGGTGGTCTGCTTCAGACCCATGACGGCGACGATGTCACCGGCACCCACCGACTCGATCTCCTCACGCTTGTTCGCGTGCATGCGGTAGATCTTGCCGATGCGCTCCTTCTTGCCCTTCACGGAGTTCTGCACCTGGGTGCCGGTCTCCATGCGGCCCGAGTAAACCCGGACGAAGGTGAGCTTGCCGAGGTGCGGGTCGCTCATGATCTTGAAGGCGAGACCGGCGAACGGCTCGTCGTCGGACGGCTTGCGCTTGACGACCTCGTCGGGGTTGTTGACGGCGTGGCCCTCAACAGCCTCGATGTCCAGCGGCGACGGCAGGTAGCGCACGACCGCGTCGAGCAGGGGCTGAACGCCCTTGTTCTTGAACGCGGTGCCACAGAACACCGGGGTGACGGTGACGGAGTCGGCGCCGCCGCGGGAGGCCAGCGTGATGCGACGGATGGCGGCCATCAGCTGGTCCTCGGTGGGCTCCTTGCCCTCGAGGAACAGCTCCATCATCTCGTCGTCGTGCTCGGCGACGCCCTCGAGGAGCTTGCCGCGCCATTCCTCGGCAGCCTCGGTGTGCGTGGCCGGGATGTCGACGACGTCGTACATCTCGCCCTTGGCGGCCTCGGCGGACCAGACCAGCGCCTTCATCTGGACGAGGTCGACCACGCCCTTGAAGTCGGCCTCGGCACCGATCGGCAGCTGCATGACCAGCGGAACCGCACCGAGGCGGTCGACGATCATGTCGACGCAGCGGTGGAACTCGGCACCGGTGCGGTCGAGCTTGTTGACGAAGCAGATACGCGGAACGCCGTAGCGGTCCGCCTGACGCCACACGGTCTCGGACTGGGGCTCAACACCGGCAACGCCGTCGAACACCGTCACGGCACCGTCGAGGACGCGCAGCGAACGCTCCACCTCGACGGTGAAGTCGACGTGGCCCGGGGTGTCGATGATGTTGATGGTGTGGTCGACGTCGTTCAGCGGCCAGTGGCAGGTCGTCGCGGCAGACGTGATCGTGATGCCGCGCTCCTGCTCCTGCTCCATCCAGTCCATCGTGGCAGCGCCGTCGTGGACTTCACCGATCTTGTACGAGACACCGGTGTAGAACAGGATCCGCTCGGTGGTGGTCGTCTTGCCCGCGTCGATGTGGGCCATGATCCCGATGTTGCGGACCTTGGCCAGGTCAAGCGAAGTGGTGGCCATATGGCTCAGTCTTCTCTCGGTTCTCGATGGGGGTAGCGACTACCAGCGGTAGTGCGCGAAGGCCTTGTTGGACTCGGCCATCTTGTGCGTGTCCTCACGCTTCTTGACCGCAGCGCCCAGACCGTTGGAGGCGTCCAGGAGCTCGTTCATGAGGCGCTCGGTCATGGTCTTCTCGCGACGGGCGCGGGAGTAACCGACGACCCAGCGAAGCGCCAGGGTGGAGGCGCGGCCCGGACGGACCTCGACCGGCACCTGGTAGGTGGCGCCACCGACACGACGGGACTTGACCTCGAGAGCCGGCTTGACGTTCTCGAGGGCGCGCTTGAGGGTGATGACCGGGTCGTTACCGGTCTTCTCGCGCAGACCCTCCATGGCGCCGTACACGATGCGCTCGGCGGTGGAGCGCTTTCCGTGCAGCAGGATCTTGTTGATCAGGGAGGTGACAAGAGGAGAACCGTAGACCGGGTCGATGATGACCGGGCGCTTCGGGGCGGGGCCCTTACGAGGCATTCTTACTTCTCCTTCTTGGCGCCGTAGCGGCTGCGAGCCTGCTTACGGTTCTTGACGCCCTGCGTGTCGAGGGAGCCGCGGATGATCTTGTAGCGAACACCCGGCAGGTCCTTCACACGGCCACCGCGCACGAGCACGATCGAGTGCTCCTGCAGGTTGTGGCCCTCACCCGGAATGTAAGCGGTGACCTCGATGCCGGAGGTCAGACGCACACGCGCGACCTTACGGAGCGCCGAGTTCGGCTTCTTCGGGGTGGTCGTGAAAACACGCGTGCAGACGCCACGACGCTGGGGCGAACCCTCGAGCGCGGGCGTCTTGTTCTTCTCGACCTTGTCCTGCCGGCCCTTTCGGACCAGCTGCTGGATCGTAGGCACCGTTTCTCCGGTTTCTGTGTGCCGATCACGATAAAACTAACCTGGGAGCTACCACCGACCCACGCGGTCGGGTGTGTCGAAGGCTGCAGACCACCGCCGAAGACGGCTAGGCGCAGATTTCGGTGTCTCGGACCGGTGACGGTCCGGGTCTCCCGCACGGTCTAAAGGCACGCACGAGAGCCCAGGGACACCCCAGGCACAAGGTCAGAGCGTACCTAGCGCATGGGCTGCGGTCAAAACAAATGCACACGCGGTGGACACCCCGGCGCGCGTGGCACAGCGCGGCCCGGGGCCCGTTTCCCCGGGCCCCGCACGGGCGACCGGGGCATCGCCGAAGATGACGATCACTCTACCGGCCGAACGAGTGAGAGTGACAACACGCCGCAGGGCGGCCACCCCCGGAAGGGGATGACCGCCCTGTGCGTTCGACTTGCGACTTACTGGTTGTACGGACCGTAGTCGTAGTCCTCCAGCGGGACCGCCTGGCCGGAGCCGGTGCCGAAGGGCGAGTAGTCGATGTCGTCGTAACCGACGGCCGAGTACATCGCGGCCTTGGCCTCCTCGGTGGGCTCCACCCGGATGTTGCGGTAACGGGACAGGCCCGTACCGGCCGGGATGAGCTTACCGATGATGACGTTCTCCTTGAGGCCGATCAGGGAGTCCGACTTGGCGTTGATCGCCGCGTCGGTGAGCACCCGGGTCGTCTCCTGGAAGGACGCCGCCGACAGCCACGACTCGGTGGCGAGCGAGGCCTTGGTGATACCCATCAGCTGCGGACGGCCGGAGGCGGGGTGACCGCCCTCGGTGACCACACGACGGTTCTCACCCTCGAAGCGCGAGCGCTCCACGAGCTCGCCCGGCAGCAGCTCCGCGTCGCCGGACTCGATGATCGTCACGCGGCGCAGCATCTGCCGGATGATGATCTCGATGTGCTTGTCGTGGATCGACACACCCTGCGAGTTGTAGACCTTCTGGACCTCGCCGACCAGGTGGACCTGGACGGCGCGCTGACCCAGGATGCGCAGAACGTCGTGCGGGTTGGTGGCACCCACGGTGAGCTTCTGGCCCACCTCGACGTGCTCACCCTCGCTGACCAGCAGACGGGCACGCTTGGAGATGCCGAAGGCGGTCTCCTCGGAGCCGTCGTCCGGGGTGACGACAATCTTCTTGGTCTTCTCGGTCTCCTCGATACGGACGCGGCCGGCCGCCTCCGAGATCGGGGCGACACCCTTGGGCGTACGGGCCTCGAAGAGCTCGACGACACGGGGCAGACCCTGGGTGATGTCGTCACCGGCCACACCACCGGTGTGGAAGGTACGCATCGTCAGCTGGGTACCCGGCTCACCGATGGACTGGGCCGCGATGATGCCGACGGCCTCACCGATGTCGACCAGCTTGCCGGTGGCCAGCGAGCGGCCGTAGCAGAAGGCACAGGTGCCGACCGCGGACTCACAGGTGAGGACCGAGCGGGTCTTGACCGTCTCGACGCCGTGGGCGACGAGCTGGTCGATGAGCACATCGCCCAGGTCGACGTTGGCCGGCGCGATGACCTTGCCGTCGACGACGACGTCCTCGGCGAGCATGCGGGCGTAGACGCTGGTCTCGACGTCGTCCGCCTTGCGGAGCACGCCGTCGGCACCCTTGGACGCGATCTGCAGCTTGAGGCCACGCTCGGTGCCGCAGTCCTCCTCGCGGATGATCACGTCCTGCGAGACGTCCACCAGACGACGGGTCAGGTAACCCGAGTCGGCGGTACGCAGGGCGGTGTCCGCGAGACCCTTACGGGCACCGTGGGTGGAGATGAAGTACTCCAGCACGGACAGACCCTCACGGAACGACGCCTTGATGGGTCGCGGGATGGTCTCGTTCTTCGCGTTCGACACCAGACCACGCATACCGGCGATCTGACGCATCTGCATCATGTTTCCTCGGGCACCCGAGTCAACCATCATGAAGATGGGGTTCGTCTTGGGGAAGTTCGCGTTCATCGCCTCGGCGACCTCGTTGGTCGCCTTGGTCCAGATCGCGATGAGCTCCTGCGTGCGCTCGTCCTTGGTGATCAGACCGCGCTCGTACTGCTTCTGGACCTTCTCGTCCTGCGCCTCGTAGCCCTTGACGATCTCCTTCTTCGCCTCGGGAACGACGACGTCGGAGATGGCCACGGTGACACCGGAACGGGTCGCCCAGTGGAAACCGGCCGCCTTCAGGTTGTCGAGCGTCGCCGCCACGATGACCTTGGGGTAGCGCTCGGCCAGGTCGTTGACGATCTCGGAGAGCTGCTTCTTGCCCACCGAGTAGTCGACGAACGGGTAGTCCTCGGGCAGCAGCTCGTTGAAGAGCGCGCGGCCCAGCGTGGTGCGCAGCCGGAAGCTGTCACCCTGCTGCCACTCCGGCTCGCCCTCCTCGGCGACCGGGGGAACCCAGCCACGCGGGGGAACGGTGCCGATCGGGAAGCGGATGTCGACCTTCGCCTGGAGCGAGAGCTCGCGGGCGTCGAACGCCATGATCGCCTCGGCGACCGAGCCGAAGGACCGGCCCTCGCCGATGACCTTGCGCTCCTCCTCGTCGGTGGTGAGGAAGAACAGACCCAGCACCATGTCCTGGGTCGGCATGGTGACCGGACGGCCGTCGGCCGGCTTGAGGATGTTGTTCGAGGACAGCATCAGGATGCGGGCCTCGGCCTGCGCCTCCGCGGAGAGCGGCAGGTGGACGGCCATCTGGTCACCGTCGAAGTCCGCGTTGAACGCGGTGCAGACGAGCGGGTGGATCTGGATGGCCTTGCCCTCGACCAGCTGCGGCTCGAAGGCCTGGATGCCGAGGCGGTGCAGCGTGGGCGCACGGTTCAGCAGCACCGGGTGCTCGGCGATGACCTCTTCGAGGACGTCGTACACGACGGTGCGGCCGCGCTCGACCATGCGCTTGGCCGACTTGATGTTCTGCGCGTGGTTCAGGTCGACCAGGCGCTTCATCACGAACGGCTTGAAGAGCTCCAGCGCCATGGCCTTGGGCAGACCGCACTGGTGCAGCTTCAGCTGCGGACCGACGACGATGACGGAACGCGCGGAGTAGTCCACACGCTTACCGAGCAGGTTCTGACGGAAACGACCCTGCTTGCCCTTCAGCATGTCGCTGAGGGACTTCAGCGGGCGGTTGCCGGGACCGGTGACCGGGCGACCGCGGCGGCCGTTGTCGAACAGCGCGTCGACGGCCTCCTGCAGCATCCGCTTCTCGTTGTTCACGATGATCTCGGGGGCACCGAGGTCAAGGAGACGCTTGAGGCGGTTGTTGCGGTTGATCACACGGCGGTACAGGTCGTTCAGGTCGGAGGTCGCGAAGCGGCCACCGTCCAGCTGCACCATCGGACGCAGGTCCGGCGGGATCACGGGGATGCAGTCGAGCACCATGCCGCTGGGGCTGTTGCGGGTCTGCAGGAAGGCGGAGACGACCTTGAGGCGCTTGAGCGCACGGGTCTTCTTCTGGCCCTTGCCGGTCCGGATGATCTCGCGGAGGCGCTCGGCCTCCTCGTCGAGGTCGAAGGACTCCAGGCGCTTCTGCAGCGCGGCGGCGCCCATCGCACCCATGAAGTAGGTGCCGAAGCGGTCGCGCAGCTCGCGGTAGAGCAGCTCGTCGCCCTCGAGGTCCTGGACCTTGAGGTTCTTGAAGCGGCTCCACACCTCGTCGAGGCGGTCGATCTCGCGCTGCGCGCGGTCGCGCAGCTGCTTCATCTCACGCTCGGCGCCCTCGCGCACCTTGCGGCGCACGTCGGCCTTGGCACCCTCGGCCTCGAGCTCGGCCAGGTCGGCCTCGAGCTTCTTGGCGCGGGCCTCCAGGTCGGCGTCGCGGCGCTGCTCGATCTGCTGACGCTCGACGGAGACGTGGGCCTCCAGCGAGGGCAGGTCGCGCGTGCGGCGCTCCTCGTCCACCCACGTGATCATGTAGGCGGCGAAGTAGATGACCTTCTCGAGGTCCTTCGGGGCGAGGTCGAGCAGGTAGCCCAGGCGCGACGGGACGCCCTTGAAGTACCAGATGTGGGTGACGGGGGCGGCGAGCTCGATGTGGCCCATCCGCTCACGGCGCACCTTGGCGCGCGTGACCTCGACGCCACAGCGCTCACAGATGATGCCCTTGAAGCGGACACGCTTGTACTTGCCGCAGTAGCACTCCCAGTCCCGGGTCGGACCGAAGATCTTCTCGCAGAAGAGTCCGTCCTTTTCGGGCTTCAGGGTGCGGTAGTTGATGGTCTCCGGCTTCTTGACCTCGCCGTGGGACCAGGTTCGGATGTCGTCCGCGGTCGCCAGGCCGATCCGCAGCTCGTCGAAGAAGTTGACGTCGAGCACTGTTCGTCAATCCCTCTTTCAGGGTTTGTGCCCCCTCGCGCCAGCGAGTTATTGGGCTCTACATCATGGTCTGGGGGTCCAGGGACGGTGGGGGGCTTCCGGAGAAGCCCCCCACCAGACCCGTCAGACCTCTTCGACGCTGCTCGGCTCGCGCCGGGACAGGTCGATACCGAGCTCTTCCGCCGCGCGGAAGACGTCCTCGTCCGTGTCGCGCATCTCGATGGACATGCCGTCCGAGGACAGCACCTCCACGTTGAGGCACAGCGACTGCATTTCCTTGATGAGCACCTTGAAGGACTCGGGAATGCCGGGCTCGGGGATGTTCTCGCCCTTGACGATGGCCTCGTAGACCTTCACGCGGCCGGTGACGTCGTCGGACTTGATGGTCAGCAGCTCCTGGAGGGCGTAGGCGGCGCCGTATGCCTCCAGCGCCCACACCTCCATCTCACCGAAGCGCTGGCCACCGAACTGAGCCTTACCACCCAGCGGCTGCTGGGTGATCATGGAGTACGGACCGGTCGAGCGGGCGTGCAGCTTGTCGTCGACCAGGTGGTGCAGCTTGAGGATGTACATGTACCCGACGGAGATCGGGTCCGGGAACGGCTCGCCGGAGCGGCCGTCGAACATCCGGGCCTTGCCGGAGGGCAGGACCAGGCGGTCACCGTCGCGGTTGGGGATCGTGGACTCGAAGAGACCGGCGATCTCGTCCTCGCGGGCACCGTCGAAGACCGGGGTCGCGACGTTGGTGCCGGCGGCGACCTCGTCGGCGCCGATCGCCTGGAGCCGCTTCATCCAGTCCTCGTCGCCCTCGACCTTCCAGCCGCGGCTGGCGAGCCAGCCGAGGTGGATCTCGAGGACCTGTCCCGGGTTCATTCGGGACGGGACACCGAGCGGGTTGAGGATGATGTCGACCGGGGTGCCGTCCTCGAGGAAGGGCATGTCCTCGACCGGAAGGATCTTGGAGATGACACCCTTGTTGCCGTGGCGGCCGGCGAGCTTGTCACCGTCGGTGATCTTGCGCTTCTGCGCGACGTAGACGCGGACCAGCTGGTTCACGCCCGGCGGCAGCTCGTCGCCCTCTTCGCGGTCGAAGACGCGGACGCCGATGACCTTGCCGATCTCACCGTGCGGCACCTTCAGCGAGGTGTCACGGACCTCACGGGCCTTCTCACCGAAGATCGCGCGGAGCAGGCGCTCCTCCGGCGTCAGCTCGGTCTCACCCTTGGGCGTGACCTTGCCGACGAGGATGTCGCCGGCGACGACCTCGGCACCGATGCGGATGATGCCGCGCTCGTCGAGGTCGGCGAGGACCTCCTCGGAGACGTTCGGGATGTCCCGGGTGATCTCCTCCGGGCCGAGCTTGGTGTCACGGGCGTCGACCTCGTGCTCCTCGATGTGGATCGAGGAGAGGACGTCGTCCTGCACGAGGCGCTGCGACAGGATGATCGCGTCCTCGTAGTTGTGACCCTCCCACGGCATGAACGCCACGAGCAGGTTCTTGCCGAGCGCCATCTCGCCCTCGTCCGTGGACGGACCGTCGGCGAGCACCTGGCCGGCGATGACGCGCGCGCCCTCGTCCACGACGACCTTCTGGTTGAAGGACGTGCCCTGGTTGGAGCGGGAGAACTTGGCGACCCGGTACGTGTTGTACGTGCCGTCGTCGTTGGCGACGGTGACGTAGTCCGCGGAGACCTCCTGGACCACACCGTCCTTCTCCGCCTTGATGACGTCACCGGCGTCGACCGCGCAGCGGTACTCCATGCCGGTGCCGACCAGCGGGGCCTCCGCCTTGATCAGCGGAACGGCCTGGCGCATCATGTTCGATCCCATGAGCGCGCGGTTGGCGTCGTCGTGCTCGAGGAAGGGGATCATGGCGGTCGCGACCGACACCATCTGGCGCGGGGAGACGTCCATGTAGTCGACGTCGTCGCCGGCGATGTAGTCGATCTCGCCGCCACGGCGGCGGACCAGCACGCGGGACTCGGCGTAACGCATGTCCTCGGTGAGGGGGGCGTTCGCCTGGGCGATGACGAAGCGGTCTTCCTCGTCGGCAGTCAGGTAGTCCACGTCATCGGTGACGACGCCGCCCACGACCTTGCGGTACGGGGTCTCGACGAAGCCGAAGGCGTTGACACGGCCGTACGAGGCGAGCGAGCCGATCAGACCGATGTTCGGGCCTTCGGGCGTCTCGATGGGGCACATGCGGCCGTAGTGCGACGGGTGAACGTCTCGCACCTCGAAGCCGGCCCGCTCACGGGACAGACCACCGGGGCCCAGCGCGGACAGACGGCGCTTGTGGGTCAGGCCCGACAGCGGGTTCGTCTGGTCCATGAACTGGGACAGCTGGCTGGTGCCGAAGAACTCCTTGATGGAGGCGACGACCGGCCGGATGTTGATCAGGGTCTGCGGCGTGATCGCCTCGACGTCCTGGGTGGTCATCCGCTCGCGGACGACGCGCTCCATACGAGCCAGACCCGTGCGGACCTGGTTCTGGATGAGCTCACCGACGTTGCGCAGACGACGGTTGCCGAAGTGGTCGATGTCGTCGGTCTCGACGACGATCGAGGTGCCGTTCTCGCCGACCGTCTCCAGCTCACCCGCGTGCAGCTTGACCAGGTACTTGATCGTCGCGATGACGTCGTCGACGGTCAGCACACCGGCGTCGAGGGGGGCGTCCGCGCCGAGCTTCTTGTTCACCTTGTAGCGGCCGACCTTGGCGAGGTCGTAGCGCTTGGGGTTGAAGTAGAGGTTCTCGAGCAGCGTCTGCGCGGCCTCGCGCGTCGGCGGCTCGCCCGGGCGCAGCTTGCGGTAGATGTCGAGCAGCGCGTCGTCCTGGCCCTGGGTGTGGTCCTTCTCCAGGGTGGCGCGCATGGACTCGTACTCGCCGAACTCCTCGAGGATCTGCTCGGTCGTCCAACCGAGGGCCTTGAGCAGGACGGTCACGGACTGCTTGCGCTTGCGGTCGATGCGGACACCGACCATGTCGCGCTTGTCGACCTCCATCTCCAGCCAGGCACCCCGGGACGGGATGATCTTGGCGGTGAAGATGTCCTTGTCGGACGTCTTGTCGATGGAGGAGTCGAAGTAGACGCCCGGCGAGCGGACCAGCTGCGAGACGACGACACGCTCGGTGCCGTTGATGCAGAAGGTGCCCTTGTTGGTCATGAGCGGGAAGTCGCCCATGAAGACCGTCTGAGACTTGATCTCGCCGGTCTCGTTGTTGGTGAACTCGGCGGTGACGAAGAGCGGGGCCGCGTACGTGAAGTCGCGCTCCTTGCACTCGTCGATGGAGTTCTTCGGCGGCTCGAAGCGGTGGTCGCGGAAGGTCAGCGACATCGACCCGGAGAAGTCCTCGATCGGGGAGATCTCTTCGAAGATCTCCTCCAGACCGGACTTGGTGGGGACGTCCTGACCGCTTTCCAGCGCAGCCTCGACGCGAGCCTTCCAGGCGGCGTTGCCGAGCAGCCAGTCGAAGCTCTCGGTCTGCAGCGCAAGGAGGTTCGGAACCTCGAGGGGCTCCTTGATCTTCGCAAAAGAGATGCGCAGCGGGGCGGTGCTGGCGCCGGTGTTCGTATTGGCAGTCGAGGCGTTGCGCGAGGCGGCCAAGAGGGGGTCCTTCCGAGGGCTCGGACTCACTACGCGCGTACCGGCCCCACTCCGTGCATTGGATAAGAAATCCCAGGTCAGCGGGTTTCCATCGGCAGTGCTCGACAGTGGGCATGCCCCTGGTGACGGGCAGGGAGCAGCTAACAGGCAGCGCAAAGGGTCAGTGTAGCCACTTGGCCCACTGATGTCCAGAGCGGATTTCCGGAGACCGGTGCGATACCAATCTCTCCCTCCGGGATCCTGTTGTTCCTCATTGCCTGGAGCAAGGCTTCCCTCTTCGCCTTCGATCCATGCCTCGGGCTGCGGATCGATGTGGCGACGCGTCCTGAGAATTGCGCGCGGCGTGCCGTTCGTCAAGGCCCCTCGGCCTCCGGACGCCTCCCGTGGCGTCTTCCACGGCCGTCCGCCCGGCGCCCTCTCACGCGCTTCCGGCAGACAACGAAGATCACCATACTCGCCCCCGCGCCCGGGGCAAGGCAGCCGTCGCGGGAACGCCCAAGGGCGACCACCCGCATGGGTGATCGCCCTTGAGACTTACGCACCGCCCGGACGTGCCGGGCCGCGCGGGAGAGAGTCAGCAGACTCCGAAGGTCACTTGACCTCGACGGAGGCGCCGGCGCCCTTGAGGGCCTCGGCGGCCTTGTCCGCGGCGTCCTTCGCGACCTTCTCGAGGACCGGCTTCGGGGTGCCGTCGACGAGGTCCTTGGCCTCCTTCAGACCCAGGGAGGTCAGCTCGCGCACGACCTTGATGACCTGGATCTTCTTGTCACCGGCGGCGGTGAGGATGACGTCGAACTCGTCCTGCTCCTCGACGGCCTCGGCGGCGGCAGCGGCGCCACCGGCGGCGGCAACGGCGACCGGGGCGGCGGCGGTGACGTCGAACTTCTCCTCGAAGAGCTTCACGAACTCAGAGAGCTCGATGAGGGTCATCTCCTCGAACTGAGCGAGCAGGTCTTCCTGAGAGAGCTTCGCCATGATGGCGGTCCTTCCACTAAATCGGCTGGTGCCGGATGTACATGTAGGCGGGCGTACTGACGGCCCGCTGCGACCAGCGCCTCAAGCGGCGCTGATCAATGCGCGAGCCGAATTACTCGGCACCGCCCTGCTCGGCCTTCTTGGCACGAAGCGCCTCCGCGGTGCGGACGAACTTCGAGGGAAGCGCCTGGAAGAGCGCGGCAGCCTGGGACTGCTTGCCCTTCATGGCGCCCGCCAGCTTGGCGAGCAGAACCTCGCGGGACTCGAGGTCCGCGAGCTTCTTGATCTCATCGGCGGACAGCGCCTTGCCATCAAGGACACCGCCCTTGATGATCAGGTTGGGGTTCTCCTTGGCGAAGTCACGAAGACCCTTCGCCGACTCCACCGGGTCACCGGTGATGAAGGCGACAGCCGTCGGACCAGTGAACTGGTCGTCCAGCGTCGTGATCCCGGCCTCGTTGGCCGCAATCTTGGTCAGCGTGTTCTTCACCACGGCGTACTGGGCGTTCTCACCGAGCGAACGGCGCAGCTGCTTGAGCTGTGCCACGGTGAGACCGCGGTACTCGGTAAGCACGGCGGCGTTCGAGCTGCGGAACTTGTCCGTCAGCTCGACAACCGCGGCAGACTTGTCGGGCCTCGCCATGAGCCTCGGCCTCCTTCCGGGTGATTCGGACCGCATAGACACGCGAAGGGACCTGGGCAAAACGAAACGCCCCGGCGCAGGCGCTCGGGGCGTGCACTCGACCGGCCGGACCAGAGGTCCTCCCGGGAGTTCATCCACAAATCACCTGCGCAGGTCGCCCGCAGCTAGCGGATCCTTCGGCCACCACACCTTCGCTACGAAGGCACAGCAACGACCAGCGGTCTTTGGCTTCTGGAACAAGGTACGGGAAGGGGCAGCCCGAGGCAAATCGGCCGTGCGGGCCCTTGGCGGCGGCCGCCCGGGAGCGGGCTCTGGCGCCTCCGGCCGGGCGCCCCCGGCCTGGCCGCGGCCGGCCGCACCGCGGGCCGGGAGCATGGCGTCCGCGGGCTTCCGGGCGCCGCTCGCTGCCACTGCCACCGACCCACCGGCTCAACAGGCACAGGACGAAGAGCCGGGCCCCGCATCTCCGAAGAGGTGCGGGGCCCGGCTCTTTGCAACGATCACTCGCTACGAGGGGTCGGTTCAGACCGTCTCGTCCTCGACCAGGAGGTTGCGGGTGCGGTTGGAGTCCAGCGCGATGCTGGGGCCCATCGTCGTCGTGATGGACGCCTTCTTGATGTAGCGGCCCTTCGCGGCGGACGGCTTGAGGCGGTTGATCTCCTCGAGCGCGGCGGCGTAGTTCTCGACCAGCTTGGTCTCGTCGAACGACACCTTGCCGATGATGAAGTGCAGGTTCGAGTGCTTGTCGACGCGGAACTCGATCTTGCCGCCCTTGATGTCCGTGACAGCCTTCGCCACGTCCGGGGTGACCGTGCCGGTCTTCGGGTTCGGCATCAGACCACGCGGACCGAGCACGCGGCCGAGGCGGCCGACCTTGCCCATGAGGTCCGGGGTGGCGACGACGGCGTCGAAGTCCAGACGGCCCTTCGCAACCTCGTCGATCAGTTCGTCGGAGCCGACGATGTCGGCGCCAGCGGCTTCCGCGGCCGCAGCACGGTCACCGGTCGCGAAGACCAGGACCCGGGCGGTCTTACCGGTGCCGTGCGGAAGGTTCACGGTGCCGCGGACCATCTGGTCGGCCTTGCGCGGGTCGACACCCAGGCGCATGGCAACCTCGACGGTCGCGTCGAACTTGGTGGTGGAGGTTTCCTTCGCGAGACGGACGGCCTCGAGGGGGGCGTACAGGCGCTCCGCCTCGACCTTGGCGTCCGCAGCGCGGAGAGTCTTGCTGCGCTTCACTGCTTCTCCTCAGTGGTTATGGAGTCGTGGTACGGACCAGCGCTGGCCCTCCCACGGGTACCGCTTGGGGTGGCTGATCAGCCCGCGCGTTGATCGCTCGGGCTTCCTCACTCGCTCGCTACGCGGACGACCTCGCTGCGCTCGGCCGGCCACTGCGCGAACTCGTTCGTCAGCCCTCGACCGTGACGCCCATGGAACGGGCGGTGCCGGCGATGATCTTCTCGGCGGCGTCCAGGTCGTTGGCGTTCAGGTCGGGCATCTTGGTGGTGGCGATCTCACGCACCTGGTCGCGGGTGATCTTCGCGACCTTCTTGGTGTGCGGCTCGCCGGAGCCCTTCTCCACGCCCGCGGCCTTGAGGATCAGCTTCGCGGCCGGCGGAGTCTTCGTCACGAAGGTGAAGGAACGGTCTTCGTAGACCGTGATCTCCACCGGCACGACCATGCCACGCTGCGACTCGGTCGCGGCGTTGTAGGCCTTGCAGAACTCCATGATGTTGACGCCGTGCTGACCCAGCGCGGGGCCGACCGGCGGAGCCGGGTTCGCGGCACCGGCGCTGATCTGGAGCTTGATCAGCCCTGTGATCTTCTTCTTCTTGGGAGGCATTGCTCTCTCCGGGTCCTAGTGAGAGTTTTTTGCCCGCGCACAGTGCGCGCAGGCATACCGCACCACGATAACGGGTAACATGCTGCGGCCAAAAACCGAGCAGGTCAGACAGGCTGTGAGCAGCCGGTCTGACCTGTTCGGAGGCGTATGTCCCAGAAGAACTAGTTCTTCTGGATCTGGTCGAAGCTGAGCTCGACCGGGGTCTCGCGACCGAAGATCTCGACGAGGCCCTTGACCTTCTTCGAGTCGGCGTTGATCTCGTTGATCGTGGCCTGGAGCGTCGCGAACGGGCCGTCCGTGACGGTGACCGAGTCGCCCACCTCGAAGTCCAGCACCTGGACCTCGACCTTGCGGGACGGCGCCGGCTTGCCCTCGGCCTCGGCGGCCTCGCGGGCGGCCTTCTCCTCGGCCTCCGGGGCGAGCATCTTGACGATCTCGTCCAGGGTCAGCGGGTACGGGTCGTAGGCGTTGCCCACGAAGCCGGTGACGCCCGGGGTGTTGCGGACGACGCCCCAGGACTCGTTCGTCAGGTCCATGCGCACCAGCACATAGCCGGGGAGCTTGTTCTGGCGGACGGTGCGGCGGTCGCCGTTCTTGATCTGGACGACCTCTTCCTGCGGCACCTCGGCCTGGAAGATGTAGTCCTCGACGTTGAGCGAGACGGCGCGCTGCTCGAGGTTGGTCTTCACGCGGTTCTCGTAACCCGCGTAGGTGTGGATGACGTACCACTCACCGGGCAGACCGCGCAGCTCGTCGCGGAGCGCGGCGACGGGGTCGACCGGGGCCTGCTCCTCGGCCGGCACCTCGTCGGCCTCGACCGCGGCGGCGGCCTCGGACTCGGCGTCGTCCTCGACGTGGAGGGCGGCCTGCTCGGCGGGCTCGCCGGCGGCGGAGTCCTCGGCGTCGAGCTCGTCGACGCCGTCGGCGTTCTCGACGATCTCCTGCGCGGTGTCGTCGCCCTCGACCTCGGCCGAGGCAGCCGCGACCACGTCGGCCTCTGCCGCCTCGACGGAGTCGACGGCGTCGTTCAGGTTCGGGTCAGACACGTGGCTGCTTCTTCCTGGCTTCAAGGGGTGGAACGTGCGAAGGGGCGGCTCTCCGAGAAGCAGCCGCCCTACGCGCGGGTTCAGCCGAAGACGTACTTGACGGCGTTGGAGAACCCATAGTCAATCACGGTGACCAGGCCAATGACGATGACGACAAAGACGATCACGACAGTGGTGTACGTCGAAAGCTGGTTCCGCGTGGGCCAGACGACCTTGCGGAGCTCTGCGACGATCTGGCGGTAGAACAGCGCGAGGCGGCCGAAGGGGCCCTTCTTCCCGCGCTTCCCGCCACGGCGGCCCTTCTTGGCGGCCACCTCGTCCTCGGGACGACCGCTCTCAGGCGTCGCGGTGGAGCCCAGGGCTTCCGTCACTACGTCCTCACCTGAATCCGGGTCGTGAGCCGTGCCGCGCCCGGTTGAGCCGCACGGCGGTGCATTTCAGTACGTACGCATGCACGCACCCTGGAAACGATGCGTGTAGCAGGGCCGAAGGGACTTGAACCCCCAACCGCTGGTTTTGGAGACCAGTGCTCTACCAATTGAGCTACGACCCTTTGTGGTTCCCCCAACCTACCGCATCCGGGCGTACGCACGGTGTGCGTGCCCGAGAAGAGGCGGACGTGCCGGTGAGGGGCCAACGACGGATGAGTGTACGTGCTCCGGAGGCCCGCGTCGAACAGCGCCACCCGGGGCACCCACGGCCCAGGCGCCGCAGGGGCGGGCAGGTGCCCGGCGGTAACGCTCCGGCCGACTCGTGTGCCCCGCTCCCGCCCGGTCTGCGACGATGCCTGCATGAGCGCTGCGACTCCTTCCGAGCCCCCCGTACAGTCCCCCACCGAGCGCCGGGTGTCGGCCCGTATCGGATCGATCTCCGAGTCCGCCACCCTCGCCGTGGACGCCAAGGCCAAGGCCCTCAAGGCCGCCGGCCGCCCGGTGATCGGCTTCGGCGCGGGCGAGCCCGACTTCCCGACCCCCGGCTACATCGTCGAGGCCGCGGTGGAGGCGTGCCGCACTCCGAAGTACCACCGCTACACCCCCGCCGGCGGCCTGCCCGAGCTGAAGAACGCGATCGCCGCCAAGACGCTGCGCGACTCCGGCTATGAGGTCGACGCCTCCCAGGTGCTCGTCACCAACGGCGGCAAGCAGGCCATCTACGAGGCGTTCGCCGCGATCCTCGACCCGGGCGACGAGGTCATCGTGCCCGCCCCGTACTGGACCACCTACCCGGAGTCGATCCGCCTCGCGGGCGGTGTGCCGGTCGACGTCGTCGCCGACGAGACCACCGGTTACCGCGTCTCGGTCGAGCAGTTGGAGGCGGCCCGCACCGAGCGGACCAAGGTCCTGCTCTTCGTCTCCCCCTCCAACCCGACCGGCGCGGTCTACAGCCGCGAGCAGGTCGAGGAGATCGGCCGCTGGGCCGCCGAGCACGGCCTGTGGGTGCTGACGGACGAGATCTACGAGCACCTGGTCTACGGCGACGCGGAGTTCTGCTCCCTGCCGGTGGTCGTCCCGGAGCTGCGCGACAAGTGCATCGTGGTCAACGGTGTCGCCAAGACGTACGCGATGACGGGCTGGCGCGTGGGCTGGATCATCGGCCCGAAGGACGTCGTCAAGGCCGCGACCAACCTCCAGTCGCACGCCACCTCCAACGTCTCCAACGTCGCGCAGATCGCCGCCCTGGCCGCGGTCTCCGGTGACCTGGACGCCGTCGCCGAGATGCGCACCGCCTTCGACCGCCGCCGCCGGACGATCGTGCGGATGCTCAACGAGATCGACGGCATCGTCTGCCCGGAGCCGGAGGGCGCGTTCTACGCCTACCCGTCCGTGAAGGGGCTGCTGGGCAAGGAGATCCGCGGCAAGCGGCCCGCCACCTCGGTGGAGCTGGCCGCGCTGATCCTCGACGAGGTCGAGGTCGCGGTGGTGCCGGGCGAGGCGTTCGGCACGCCGGGCTACCTGCGCCTGTCCTACGCCCTGGGCGACGAGGACCTGGTCGAGGGCGTCTCCCGGATCCAGAAGCTGCTGGCGGAGGCCACGGCCTGACGGCCGTCCCCCACCGCATTGCCGCGGGCCCCCGGCCAGGTGCCGGGGGCCCGCAATTCTTTTCGGCCGGGCCCCGTTCAGGGAAAGTCCCTTCCGGTTGCCGGGCGCGTGCGGCAGGATCCTGGAATGGAGAGTGTTCGCGACGTCAAGCTGCTGCCGAAGGCCCATCTGCACCTGCACTTCACCGGGTCCATGCGCCCGTCGACCTTGCTGGAGCTGGCCGACAAGTACGGGGTGCACCTGCCCGAGGCGCTCAGTGGCGGCGAACCTCCCCGGCTGCGCGCCACCGACGAACGCGGCTGGTTCCGCTTCCAGCGGCTCTACGACATCGCCCGGTCCTGCCTGCGCTCCCCCGAGGACATCCAGCGCCTGGTGCGCGAGGCCGCCGAGGAGGACGTGCGCGACGGCTCCGGCTGGCTGGAGATCCAGGTCGACCCCACCTCGTACGCGCCCCGGCTCGGCGGGCTGATCCCGGCGCTGGAGATCATCCTCGACGCCGTCGACAGCGCGTCCCGGGACACGGGCCTCGGCATCCGCGTCATCGTGGCCGCGAACCGCATGAAGCACCCGCTCGACGCCCGCACGCTGGCCCGGCTCGCCGTGCGGTACGCCGACCGCGGCGTCATCGGCTTCGGGCTCTCCAACGACGAGCGGCGCGGCCTCGCCCGCGACTTCGACCGCGCCTTCGAGATCGCCCGGGAAGGCGGCCTCCTCGCCGCGCCGCACGGCGGCGAGCTCGCGGGCCCCAGCAGCGTCCGCGACTGCCTGGACGACCTGCGCGCGGGCCGCGTCGGGCACGGCGTGCGCGCCGCGGAGGACCCCCGGCTGCTCCGCAAGCTCGCGGAGCGCGAGGTGGCCTGCGAGGTCTGCCCGACCTCGAACGTGGCGCTGGGCGTCTACGAGAAGCCGTCCGACGTGCCCCTGCGGGTGCTCTACGAGGCGGGCGTGCCGATAGCCCTGGGCGCGGACGACCCGCTGCTCTTCGGCTCGCGGCTGGCCGCGCAGTACGACGTGGCGCGGGAGCACCACGGCTTCACGGACGCGGAACTGGCGGAGCTGGCCCGCCAGTCGGTCCGGGCGTCACGGGCCCCGGAGGACGTCCGGGAGAAGCTGCTGTCCGGCGTGGACGACTGGCTGGCGGCGTAGGCCGCGCGCGGTCAGAGCGCGCAGCCCACCGTCACCGGCTCGTTGACGAGGGTGACGCCGAACGCCGCGTGGACGCCGTCGCGGACCTCGCGGGCGAGGGCCAGCAGGTCCTCCGTGGTGGCGTCGCCGCGGTTGGTGAGCGCCAGGGTGTGCTTCGTGGAGATGCGGGCGGCGCCCTCGCCGTACCCCTTGGTGTAGCCGGCCTTGTCGATCAGCCAGGCCGCGGAGGTCTTCATGAAGCCCTCCCCCGCCGGGTACGAGGGCGGCAGGACGCCCGCGCCGAGCCGCTGGGCGACCCGCTCCAGGAAGGCGGCGTGCTCGGCCTCCGTGAGGATCGGGTTGGTGAAGAAGGAGCCCGCGGACCAGGTGTCGTGGTCCTCCGGGTCGAGCACCATGCCCTTGCCCGAGCGGAGCTTCAGCACGGTCTCCCGGGCCTTGGCGGCGGGTACGCGCTCCCCCGCCGCCACGCCGAGGGCGCGGGCCGTCTCGGCGTACTTGAGCGGCGCGGACAGCCCGTCCGCGTCCTCCAGCCGGAAGCGGACGCGGAGCACGACGTGGCGCGTGGGGTCCTGCTTGAAGCGGCTGTGGCGGTAGGAAAAGGCGCACTCCTCGTTCGTGAGGGTGACGACCTCGTCGGCGCGGCGGTCGTAGGCGACCACCTCGGTGATCGTCGCGGAGACCTCCTGGCCGTACGCGCCGACGTTCTGGATCGGGGTGGCACCGGCGGAGCCGGGGATCCCGGCGAGGCACTCGATGCCGGCGAGCCCGGCCTCGACGGTGCGGGCCACGGCGTCGGACCAGTTCTCACCGGCGGCGAGTTCGAGGTCGGTGCCGTCGAGGGTGAAGCCGGTGGTGGCGATGCGCAGGGCGGTGCCGTCGAAGCCCTTGTCGGAGACGACCAGGTTGCTGCCGCCGCCGATGATCAGCAGCGGGGTGCCGACCGCGTCGGCTTCGCGTACGGCCGCGATCACCTCGTCGTCGGTGGTGGCGGTGACCAGGCGGGTCGCGGGGCCACCGAGACGGAAGGTGGTCAGGGGGGCGATGGGGGCATCGTGGAATTCCTGCACGCGCCCCAGCGTAAACGCTGCGCTGAGCCGCTCTCTTCGGGTCACCCCGCCGCACGGATCCTGCCGTCAGGGCTGCGCCCGGGCCCCGTTTTCCGGGTGCTCTTCGGTTTTTCGGCTGCGCCTGCTGTTGCTGGTGCGGCACGCCTGCTCAAGAGCCACGTGAGCTTCGTGTGCGGCCGCGGGTCGTGCAGGGCTGGTCGCGCAGTTCCCCGCGCCCCTGACGGGGCGGGGGCCGGGGCCCGACGTAAGGGGCACCCGCCCCTGGCGGGTGCCCCTTACGTCTGCGTTCCGGAGGGTGTCGCTCAGGCGAGCCTGACGACCGCGCGGGACATGCCCAGCACCTTCTGGCCCGCGCTCTTGACCAGCAGGTCGACGCGGACCGTACGGGACTCGTCGTCCTTGGCCGCGACCTTGCCGCCGACCTCGATGACCGCGCCCTCGTCGTCGTTCGGCACGACGACCGGCTTGGTGAACCGCACGCCGTACTCCACGAGCGCGCCCGGGTCGCCGGTCCAGTCGGTCACCACGCGGGCCGCCTCGGCCATGGTGAACATGCCGTGCGCGATGACGTCCGGCAGCCCGACCTCCTTGGCGAACTTCTCGTTCCAGTGGATCGGGTTGAAGTCGCCCGAGGCGCCCGCGTAGCGGACGAGAGTGGCACGGGTCACCGGGAAGGACTGCACCGGCAGTTCGGTGCCGATCTCGACCTCGTCGTAGGAAATGCTCGCTGCCATCACGCCTCCTCGGCGGCGCGCGCCACCAGCATCGTGTGCGCGGTCACCACATGCTCACCGGACTCATCGTGCACATCACCACGGACGGTCACCAGGTCGTTGCCCGCCATGGACTTGATCGCCTCGATCGTGGAGATGACCGTCAGCCGGTCGCCCGCGCGGACCGGGCGGGTGTAGGCGAACTTCTGGTCGCCGTGCACCACGCGGTCGTAGTCCAGGCCCAGCTGCGGGTCCTGGACGACCTGACCGGCGGCCCGGAAAGTGATCGCGAACACAAAGGTCGGCGGAGCGATCACATCCGGGTGACCGACGGCCTTGGCGGCCTCGGGGTCGGTGTAGACCGGATTGGCATCACCGATGGCCTCGGCGAATTCGCGGATCTTCTCCCGGCCGACCTCGTACGGCTCGGTGGCCGGATAGGTCCGTCCGACGAAGGACTGGTCGAGTGCCATGGGCTCGGCACCTCCTGAGTGGACTGCGATGGATTCCTGGGAACCGGTTCACGGGATCCCGGGGAACCGGCGCCGATTCCGCGAACGGTCGCGGATACGCCATGAGGCCGCCCCCAGGATCTGGGGACGGCCTCATGAACGAGCCTGTGTTTAGCGCGTCTCGCGGTGCGCGGTGTGCGCGTTGCAACGAGGGCAGTGCTTCTTCATCTCAAGACGGTCCGGGTCATTACGCCGGTTCTTCTTGGTGATGTAGTTCCGCTCCTTGCACTCCACGCAGGCCAGCGTGATCTTCGGGCGGACGTCGGTGGCAGCCACGTGAGTGCTCCTTGACGGATGGACGGATGAACGCAGACAAGAGTAGCCGACCGGAGGACCGACCCCACAATCGGCTACTACGTGTAGCGGTGACCGGACTTGAACCGGTGACACAGCGATTATGAGCCGCTTGCTCTACCGACTGAGCTACACCGCTTTGATGCGAGAGAGATCCTCGCCCGAAGGCGAGGAACCTCACACACCAGAGCCCCAATACGGAATCGAACCGTAGACCTTCTCCTTACCATGGAGACGCTCTGCCGACTGAGCTATTGGGGCGAGCGAGGAAGACATTACACGGTTGGCCGCCGAACGTGAAATCCGTATCCGGCGGCCACCCCGGAGGGCACTTCCCGCCCCTCTCACACCACACCAGTACGACTATTCGTCGCTTGCTCGAAGCCGATCCGAACGCGCCCTAGGCTCGGAACACGCTGCGTGATCATGCACGCCCCGGACCCCGGAGGAGCGCGATGCCCGACAGCCAGCCGCAGCCCCCGAGAAACCCCGGGGGTGACACCCCGCCGGTCCCCGGCGCCGCGCCCGGCGACAGCGCCCTGGTGCTGTGCGGCGCCCGGCTCGCCGACGGCCGCACCGTGGACGTACGGCTCAGCGGCGGGACCATCGAGGCCGTCGGGACCTCCGGCAGCCTCGCCCCCGGGCCGCGCGTCGACCTCGGCGGCTATCTGCTGCTGCCCGCCCCCGCCGAGCCCCACGGACACGGCGACACGGCGCTCACGGCGGACGCCGACGGGCCCGTCCCGTACTCCGTCGAGGACGTCCAGCGCCGCGCCACCGAGGCCGCGCTGCTCCAGCTCGGCCACGGCGCCACCGCGCTGCGCTCGCACGTGCGGATCGGTGACGTCCAGGGCCTGCGCTCGCTCGAAGCCGTCCTCCAGGCGCGGCGGGCGCTGCGCGGGCTCACCGACCTGACCACCGTGGCGGTCCCCCGGCTGCTCACCGGGGTCGCCGGGGCCGACGGGCTGGCCATGCTGCGGGACGCCGTGAAGATGGGCGCGGCCGTGGGCGGCTGCCCCGACCTCGACCCCGACCCCACCGGCTACGCCGAGGCCGTCCTGGACCTCGCCGCCGAGCACGGCTGCGCCGTCGACCTGCACACCGACGGCGCCGACCCCGCCCGGCTCGCCCGCCTCGCCGCCATGGCCGGCGGCCTGCGCCCCGGCGTGACCCTCGGCCCCTGCGGCGGCCTGGCCCGGCTGCCGTACGAGCAGGCCGTGCGGGCCGCCGAGCAGCTGGCGGCGGCCGGGGTGACCGTGGTGTGCCTGCCGCAGGGCGACTGCGGCGCCCTGGAGCAGCGCGGGGCCCGGGTCTCGCGCTGCGCGCCGGTGCGGCTGCTGCGGGCGGCCGGGGTGCGGGTGACGGCCGGCAGCGGGGCGCTGCGGGACGCGGCCAATCCGGTCGGCCGCGGCGACCCCCTGGAGGCCGCCTTCCTGCTGGCCTCGCGCGGCGAGCTGCGCCCGCTGGACGCCTACGAGGCCGTCAGCGGCTGCGCGCGGGCCGCGATGGGGCTGCCCCCGGTCCGGGTCGAGGCGGGCTTCCCCGCGGAGCTCCTGGCCGTGCGGGGGCGCCGTGTGGAGGGCGTGCTGTCGCTCGCCTACAGCCGTCTGGTGGTGCACCGGGGGCGCGTGGTGGCGCGGACCAGCGCGGTGCGGGAGTACTGCGATTCCTCGGCCGCGGCGGCGCTGGAGCTGCCGCGGCAGTCCTCGCGCGGCGGCGAACCCTCCTGACGGGCGCCTGATCAGGCCGGTTCGCGCCCTTCCGCGTGGCGGCGAGGGCCGTGGCGCGTACGGTCGGATCATGCGCATTGTCATCGCTGGTGGACATGGTCAGATCGCGCTGCGGCTGGAGCGGTTGCTCGCCGGGCGCGGGGACGAGGTCGCGGGGATCATCCGCAGGCCGGAGCAGGCGGGGGCGCTCCTCGCCGCGGGCGCGGAGCCGGTCGTGTGCGATCTGGAGTCGGCGTCGGTCGCGGACATCGCCCGGCATCTGGAGAGCGCCGACGCGGCCGTCTTCGCGGCCGGGGCGGGGCCGGGGAGCGGCGTGGAACGCAAGGACACCGTGGACCGCGGCGCGGCCACCCTCTTCGCCGACGCGGCGGAGGCGGCGGGCGTCCGGCGCTTCCTGGTGGTCTCCTCGATGGGCGCGGACCGCGAGCCGCCGGAGGACACCGACCCGGTCTTCGCCGCGTACCTCCGGGCGAAGGGCGCGGCCGACGCGGACGTACGGGCCCGGGCCGGGCTGGACTGGACGATCCTGCGGCCGGGCAGGCTCACCGACGAGCCCGGTACGGGCCGGGTCGCCCTGGGCGAGGCGACGGGCCGCGGGCCGGTCTCCCGGGACGACGTGGCGGCGGTCCTGGCGGCGCTGCTGGCCGAACCCCGCACGGCGGGGCGCACGCTGGAGCTGATCGCGGGCGACACGCCGGTGGACGAGGCGGTGAAGAGCGTGGCGGAGGGCTGAGCCGGGGAGCGCGACGAGCCACTGCCGGGAAAGTGCGGGAGATCACATTCTCCCGGCGGCGCGGGAATCCGCGAGCGTCCGGAAAACACTGAAGGGCCTTCTCCGATAAGGAGAAGGCCCTTCACATGTGGCGGCGCCAGGGTTCGAACCTGGGTAGGCTGAGCCGGCAGATTTACAGTCTGCTCCCTTTGGCCACTCGGGCACACCGCCAAGGGTTGCCGCCGCGGATTCCGCCTTGCGGTGGTGCTCCGTGGCAACGACGTAAACCATACCCGATGACCAGGGGTGGTCCGCCACTCGATTCATCACCCCTCGCGCGGGGCCCGGGTGACTAGGCTTGCGGAGCGGCCACGGGCCGTACCCCCTGATGGATCTACGTATGAGGAGCCAACTCAATATGGCCGACTCCAGTTTCGACATCGTCTCGAAGGTCGAGCGGCAGGAGGTCGACAACGCCCTCAACCAGGCCGCCAAGGAGATCTCGCAGCGCTACGACTTCAAGGGCGTCGGCGCCTCGATCGAGTGGTCCGGCGAGAAGATCGAGATGCGCGCGAATGCCGAGGAGCGGGTCAAGGCCGTCCTCGACATCTTCGAGACCAAGCTGGTCAAGCGGGGCATCTCGCTGAAGTCCCTGGACGCGGGCGAGCCGCAGGCATCCGGCAAGGAGTACAAGATCTTCGCCTCGGTCGAGGAGGGGATCTCGCAGGAGAACGCGAAGAAGGTCGCCAAGATCATCCGCGATGAGGGCCCGAAGGGCGTCAAGGCGCAGGTCCAGGGCGACGAGCTGCGCGTCAGCTCCAAGAGCCGCGACGACCTCCAGGCGGTCCAGGCCCTCCTCAAGGGCAAGGACCTGGACTTCGCGATCCAGTTCGTCAACTACCGCTAGCCGCACGGGCCACGGACCGCCGTGGCCCGGGGCGCGGCGACGACGAGGGCGCGCCGGGGGGTGATCCTCCCCGGCGCGCCCTCGTCGTGCGCGCGGTGCTCCGCCCGTGCGGGGGCGTGCCGTTCAGCGGGTGGCGAAGGGGCGGTCCGTCGGGACGATCTCGCGGCCCAGTGGCATCAGGGAGATCGGGATCAGCTTGAAGTTGGCGATGCCCAGCGGGATCCCGATGATCGTGAGGCACAGGGCGATGCCGGTGAAGATGTGCCCGAGCGCCAGCCACCAGCCCGCGAACACGAACCAGATGACGTTGCCGATCAGCGAGCCCGCCCCGGCGTCACGCCGCTCGACGGTGGTCCGCCCGAAGGGCCACAGGGCGTAGCCGGCGATGCGGAAGGAAGCTATCCCGAAGGGGATCGTAATGATCAGAACGCAACAGATCAGGCCCGCGACCACATAGCCGATCGCCATCCAAAGGCCGCAGAGGACCAGCCAGATGACATTCAGGATGAACCTCATGAATACAGCCTCCCACGCGAAACAGTGCCTAGCGAGCAGGACGCTTGCCCACCGGAAAGTGGTTGCCCTGAAGGCGGTCGCGCGGGCTCAGCGGGGACGGCTCCGGCGGACGGCCGCCGTCTGATGCCTGATGCCTGACGCCGGGTCCGGCTCTCTGCCCGCGGCACCGCGTGTGCGGCCCGGTCCACAAGGGCGGACGACGCCGAAGGGCCGGACCAGCCGCGGGGACACCGCAGAAGCGGCGCTCGCGAGAGGAAACGGCGCGTGGACGCTCCCCTTCGCCGAGGCCGCCGAGGTCACCGGGCTCGCCGAGGCCGCCGAGCGCCGGTCGCCGGCTCCTGTGCGACCGCTCGGGGCGGCCGGCGGCGGCCTGGCTCAGATCCGGCGGCCCGCCATGCCTTCGAGGCGGCTGATGCGCTCGGCCATCGGGGGGTGGGTGGAGAAGAGCTTGGACATCCCCTCGCCCGCGCGGAACGGGTTCGCGATCATCATGTGGCTCGCGGTCTCGATGCGCGGCTCGGGGGGCAACGGGAGCCGCTGGGTGCCCGCTTCGAGCTTGCGCAGGGCGGAGGCGAGGGCCAGGGGGTCGCCGGTCAGGCGCGCGCCGGAGGCGTCCGCCTCGTACTCCCGGGAGCGGCTGACGGCGAGCTGGATGAGGGAGGCCGCGATGGGGCCCAGCAGCATGATCATGATCATGCCGACGATGCCGGGGCCCTCGTCGTCGTCCGATCTGCCGAAGGGGATCAGCCAGGCGAAGTTCACCAGGAACATCACCACCGAGGCGAGCGCGCCGGCGATCGAGGAGATCAGGATGTCGCGGTTGTAGACATGGCTGAGCTCGTGGCCGATGACGCCGCGCAGCTCGCGCTCGTCGAGCAGGCGCAGGATGCCGTCGGTGCAGCAGACGGCGGCGTTGCGCGGATTGCGGCCGGTGGCGAAGGCGTTGGGCGCCTCGGTGGGTGAGATGTACAGCCGGGGCATGGGCTGGCGGGCGGCCGTGGAGAGCTCGCGCACCATGCGATAGAGCTGCGGCGCCTCGAACTCGCTCACCGGCCGGGCCCGCATCGCCCGCAGGGCCAGCTTGTCGCTGTTCCAATAGGCGTAGGCGTTGGTGCCGAGCGCCACCACGACGGCGACGACCAGGCCCACGCGCCCGAAGAGGCTGCCGATGACGATGATGAGCGCGGACAGCCCCCCGAGGAGGACCGCGGTCCTGAGCCCGTTGTGCCGGCGGTGCACGGTACGCCCTCCAGATCGTGCGGCAGGGGAACCCTTTGCGGTGGTGCGCGCCACTTCGCAGTGGAGCCTCCAGTGGAACCTTCCTGCCCGATCAACGCCAGACGAAGGCCGCTGGTTCCCTTGTGCGCGCGAGGGGGCGCCTGGGCCGTACGGGTGAGCGTGCCTACAGCAACGCCCCCGAGGCGAAGCGCAGGACGAGCTGCGGGGCGCCCGACAGGGCGAGGCCGGCGAGGGCCGCGAGCGCCGTCGCGGCGGCCAGCGGCAGCGGGATCCGCGCGGGCCGTTCCGCCGCCTGCCCCTCCGCCCCGGCCCCGGCCTCCGGCGCGCGGAAGAGCAGCGCCGTCCACTGGAGGTAGTAGTAGAGGGCGATCACGACGTTGACGGCCATGACGACCGCCAGCCAGCCCAGCCCCGCGTCCACGGCGGCGTGGAAGACGGTGACCTTGGCGAACAGGCCGATGATGCCCGGCGGCAGGCCGGCCAGGCAGAGCAGGAAGAAGCCGAGCGCCAGGGCCGCCAGGGGCCTGCGGGCGTAGAGGCCCCGGTAGTCCGCGACGCGGTGCGCCGGGTGCGTACGGGCGACGAGCGCGGCGACGGCGAAGGCGCCGAGGTTCACGGCCGCGTACATCAGGGCGTAGGCGACGGTGGAGCCGATGGCGTGGCCCGGGTCGTCGGCGTATCCGGCGGCCGCGATCGGCACCAGCAGATAGCCGGCCTGGCCGATGGAGGACCAGGCGAGGAGGCGTACGGCGCTGCGGGTGCGGTCCGGGCGCTGGCGCAGGGCGCCGGCGTTGCCGAGGGTCATGGTGAGCGCGGCGAGGACGGCGAGGGCGGGCGCCCAGACGTCCGCGTAGGACGGGAACGCGACGACCGTCACGAGGATGAGGCCGGTGAAGCCGACCGCCTTGCCGACGACGGAGAGATAGGCCGCGATGGGCAGCGGGGCGCCCACATAGGTGTCGGGCACCCAGAAGTGGAAGGGCACCGCCGCGGTCTTGAAGGCGAAGCCGACGAGGGTGAGGGCCACGCCCGCCTGGGCGAGGGTGCCGAGGCGCGGGTCCACGTGGGTGAGGGCGTCGGCCACCTGGGTGAGGTGCAGGGTGCCGGTCGCGGCGTAGACGAAGCTGACGCCGAGGAGCGTCACGGCGGTGGCGGTGACCGAGGAGAGGAAGAACTTCAGGGCCGCCTCGGAGGAGCGGCTGTCGTCGCGGCGCAGGCCGACGAGGGCGAAGGCGGGCAGGGAGGCCACTTCGAGGGCGACGACGAGGGTCGCGAGGTCCCGGGAGGCGGGCAGCAGGGCGGCGCCCGCGACGGAGGACAGCAGCAGGAACCAGTACTCGCCCGAGGGGAGCGCGAAGTCGACGAGGTCGCTGACGGACAGCAGGGCCGTCAGCAGGGCGCCGCCCAGCACGAGGAGCTGGATGACGAGGGTGAAGTGGTCCGCCGTGTAGCTGCACGCGCGCGTGCCCGACGTCAGGCAGAAGGTGGAGCGGTCGCCGTCGAGGAGCGGCAGCAGGGAGAGCCCGGCGAGGGTGAGGCCGGCGAGCGAGATCCCGCCCAGGAGGGGCTTCCTCCGCGCGGGCAGGAAGAGGTCGGCGACCAGGACGACGAGCGCCGTCACGGCGACGACGGTGGGCGGGGCGATGGCGAGCCAGTCGACGGACTGGACCGCGCTTCCGGCGAGGGGAACCATCAGTTGCCTCCTCGGAGGAGCTGCTGAACGGCCGGGTCGGTGAGGCCGAGGAGGGCCGCGGGCCAGAGTCCGGCGAGGACGGTGAGGGCGACGAGGGGGGTCCAGGCGGCGAACTCGTAGGTCTGGACGTCGGTGAGGGCGGGCGCGCCCCCGGGCCGGCCCTCGCCGTCGCCGCCCATGCACACCCGGCGCACCACGATCAGCATGTACGCGGCGGTGAGCAGCGTGCCGAGGCCGGCGAGCGCCATGTAGGTGAGGTAGGCGGGGCGGCTGAGGCCCTCGGCGGGGTGGAAGGAGCCGAGCATCGCGAGCATCTCGCCCCAGAACCCGGCGAGTCCGGGCAGGCCGAGCGAGGCGACGGCGCCGAAGGCGAGCAGGCCGCCGAGGCGTGGTGCCCTGCCGTAGAGCGCGGCGCCGGTCGCCCCGGAGAGGGCGTCGAGATCGCTGGTGCCGTGCCGGTCCTTGATGGCGCCGACGAGGAAGAAGAGGAGGCCGGTGATGAGGCCGTGGGCGATGTTGGCGAAGAGGGCGCCGTTGACGCCGGTGGGGGTGAGAGTGGCGATGCCCAGCAGGACGAAGCCCATGTGGCCCACCGAGGAGTAGGCGATCAGGCGCTTGAGGTCGCCCTTGGCGCCGCGGCGGGCGAGGGCCAGGCAGGCCAGCGAGCCGTAGATGATGCCGACGACCGCGAAGGCGGCGAGGTAGGGCGCGAAGGTGTGCGCGCCCTCGGGGGCGATGGGCAGGACGATGCGGACGAAGCCGTACGTGCCCATCTTCAGCAGGACGCCCGCGAGGAGGACGGAGCCGACGGTCGGGGCGGCGGTGTGGGCGTCGGGCAGCCAGCTGTGGAAGGGCCACATCGGGGCCTTGACGGCCAGTCCGGCGCCGATGGCCAGAACGGCGATGACCTGCGTGGTGTGGCTCAGTCCTGAGCCGTTGTCAGTGGCGAGTGCCACCATGTCGAAGGTGCCGCCCTTGATGCCGATGAGGAGGAGGCCGAGCAGCATCACGACGGAGCCGAGCAGGGTGTAGAGGATGAACCGCCAGGCGGCGCGCTCCCTGCCCTCGCCGCCCCAGCGGGCGATGAGGAAGTACATCGGGATGAGCACCATCTCGAAGGCCAGGAAGAACAGCATCAGGTCGAGGACGGCGAAGCTCGCGAGGGTGCCGGCCTCCAGCACGAGGAGCAGCGCGACGAATGCCTTGGGAGACGGGCCCGACGGCAGTTTGAAGTAGCTGTAGACCGCGCTGAGAAAGGTCAGCAGCGCGGTGAGCACGAGGAGGGGGAGCGAGACGCCGTCGACGCCGAGGTGGATCCGGATGCCGAGGGCGGGGATCCAGCTGATGTCGGTGGTGGCCTGCATCCGCGCGGGGTGGCCGTGGTCGAAGCCCGCGGCGAGGGCCACGGTCAGGGCCAGGACCACGCCGGTGACGGTGACGCCGTGGCGGAGCACGGCCTGCTCCGGGCTTTTGCCCTTGAGGCCGGGCGGCGCCGGGAGCAGGGCGGCGACGGCACCGAGGAGGGGGACGGCGACGGTCGCAGCGAGGAGGGACTGCATGACGGTATGACTCACGGTCAGGCTCCGGTGGCTACGAGCACGGCGGCGACGGCCAGGACGACGGAGCCGGCGAGCAGGGCGCTGAGATAGGTCTGCACATTGCCGGTCTGGGCGCGGCGGACGGCCGCGCCGAGCAGGCGGGGGGCGCCTCCGGCGCCGCTGACGTAGGCGTCGACGACCTCGCGGTCGAGGAAGCGGACGAGCCGGGCGGCGGCGCGTACGGGCCGTACGAACAGCCTGGTGTAGACGGCGTCGAGGTGGAAGCCGGTGACGGCGTGGCGGTGCAGGGGGCCGAGGAGGAGGCGGCCGGGGTCGGCCACATCGTGGGCGCCCGCGATGTGGCCGTAGGCCGCCACGTGGGTGGCGATGGTCTCCTCCTCGGAGACGTAGGGGGCGGCGTCCGGGTCGGCGGCGACGGCGCCCAGGGGCGCGCGGGTCGCGAGGGGGGCGGTGCGCCGCCAGGCCGCGTAGGTGACGAGCAGGCCGGCGAGGGCACAGCCGGTGCCGAGGACGGAGGTGGTGAGGGTCGGGGTGAGGGAGCGCCCGTCGAAGAAGTGAGGGAGCTTCCAGGCCGCCAGGCCGAGCCCGAGGGTGGGGATGAAGAGGACCCACAGGACGGCGTTCATGACGGCGGGCTGCCTGCCGTGGTCGGGCGCCTGCGGTCCCTTGCCGTGGAAGGCGAGCAGCCACAGCCGGGTGGCGTAGGCGGCGGTGAGGAGGGCGGTGAGCAGCCCGGCGGCGAGGACGGTCCAGCCGGCCGCGTGCGGGATGCCGTGCGCGTCGGCGCCGGTGGCGTGCTCGGCCGCGCCGAGGACGGCCTCCTTGGAGAAGAAGCCGCTGAACGGGGGGATCGCGGCCAGTGCGAGCAGGGCGACGGTCATCGTCCAGTACGCGTCGGGGACGCGCTTGGCGAGGCCGCCCATGCGGGCCATGGCGCCCAGCGAGTTGGTGCCGGCGGCGTGGATGATCACGCCTGCCCCGAGGAAGAGGAGGGCCTTGAACGCGCCGTGGGAGATGAGGTGGAAGACGGCCGCGTCGCGGTCGCCGACGGCGAGGGCGCCGGTCATGTAGCCGAGCTGGCCGACGGTCGAGTAGGCGAGCACGCGCTTGATGTCGTCCTGGGCGAGCGCGGCGAGCGCCGAGCCGACCATGGTGACCGCCGCCATCACGGCGAGCACCACCAGCGCCGCCGAGGAGGCGGTGAAGACGGGGAGGAGCCGGGCGATGAAATAGACACCGGCGGCGACCATCGTCGCGGCGTGGATCAGCGCGGAGACGGGCGTGGGGCCCGCCATCGCGTCGGGCAGCCAGGTGTGCAGCGGGAACTGGGCGGACTTGCCCGCGACGCCCGCGAGCAGCAGCAGCGCGATGAGCGTCGGGTGCCCGACGGAGCCGGAGGCGACGGCGCTGAGGATGCCGTTGATCCGGAACGTTCCGGCGTCGGCGGCCAGCGCGAGGATGCCGATCAGGAAGGGCACGTCACCGAGCTTGGTGACCAGGAACGCCTTGAGCGAGGCGCTGCGCGCGGCCTCGGTCTCCCAGTAGTGGCCGACCAGGAAGTACGAGCAGATGCCCATGATCTCCCAGCCGACCAGCAGCACCATGAGGTCGCCGGAGTAGACGACGAGCAGCATGGCGGAGGTGAAGAGGGAGACGAGGGCCGCGTAGGAGGGGTAGCGCGGGTCGTCGCGCAGATAGGCCGTGGAGTAGAGCTGGACGCAGGTCGCGACGACGCCGACGAGCACGGCCACGAGGACGGCGAAGCCGTCGAGGTGCAGCGCGAGGTCGATGGGCACGGACCCGGTGGGGGTGAGCCGGGTGGCGGCGTCGAGGGGCGCTCCCCCGCCCTGCCGACAGGCGACGACGACGGCGAGCACGGCCGCGGCGAGGGTCGGCAGCACGGCGAGGGGCCGTACGAAGCCGGGCGCGCGGCGGCCGAGCAGGAGCCCCGCGACGGCGCCGAGGAAGGGCAGCAGGGGGACGAGTACGGCGGTGGTCGTGGTCGTCACGCGGCGGCCTCCGCCTTCTCCTCGCGGTCACCGGGTCCGGCGTCGGATCCGGGGGCGTCCTCACCGAGGTCGCGGAGCCGGTCGATGTCGGCGGTGCCGCGGTTGCGGTACACGAGCAGCACGATCGCCAGGCCGATGCCGATCTCGGCGGCGGCGATCGCGATGATGAAGAGGGTGAGCGCCTGGCCCGCGTGGAGCGTGTCGCGCAGCCACACGTCGAAGGCGACGAGGTTGAGGTTGACGGCGTTGAGCATCAGCTCGACGGACATCAGGACGAGGATGGCGTTGCGCCGGGCGAGCACGCCGTAGAGGCCGGTGCAGAAGAGCAGGGCGGCGAGGACAGCGGGATAGACGAGGTGCATCAGCGCTTCCCCCCTGTCGCGCCGTCAGCTGTGCCGGAGCCGTCAGCTGTCCCGGAGCCGGCGTCTGTACCGGAGCCGGCGTCGGCCTTGCGCCGCGAGAGGACGACCGCGCCGACGAGTGCCGCGAGCAGCAGCACGGACAGGGCCTCGAAGGGCAGCACCCAGTGCCGGAAGAGGATCTCTCCGGAGACCTTGGTGGTGCCCTGCGGGGCGGCGCCGTCGAGGTCGATCCAGGTCGTACGGAAGGCGTCGGCGACCACCCACACCAGGGCGACGGCCGCGGCGACCGCGACCCCGAGGGCGGGGTAGCGGTTGGCGGAGTCGGCGTCCGGGGAGCGGCCGATGGGCGCCTTCGTGAGCATCAGTCCGAAGAGCAGCAGGACGACGACGGAGCCCACGTAGATCAGCACCTGCACCCAGGCGATGAACTCCGCCGTCAGCAGGAGGTACTCGACCGCGAGCCCGCCGAGGGTGACCACCAGCCACAGCGCGGCGTGCACCAGCTGCTTGGTGGTGACGGTGACCAGGGCCGCCCCGAAGGTGACCAGGCCGACCAGGAGGAAGGCGATCTCCACGCCGGACGTGGAGAGGAAGCCGTGCGTCTGCGCGGCGGCGAGCGTGTGGGTGCCGTGCGCCTGCGCGGCGAGCGCTGCGGTGGCGGTCACGCTTCTCCCTCCTCTGTCTCTTTCTCCTTCTCCCGCTGGGCGGCCATCTTCTCCGCGGTCTTGCGGGCCGCCGCGATCTCCTTCGGCTCCTCGGCCGCCGGGTCCAGCGCGGGCGGCTCCGGCACCGTCCACATCCACTCGCGCAGCTTGTCGCGCTCGTGGGTGAGGTCGTGGATGTCGGTCTCGGCGTACTCGAACTCCGGGGACCAGAAGAGCGCGTCGAAGGGGCACACCTCGATGCAGATGCCGCAGTACATGCAGAGCGAGAAGTCGATGGCGAAGCGGTCGAGGACGTTCCGGCTGCGCTCGCGGCCGCCGGGGGCGGCCGGGGGCACGGTCTCCTTGTGGGAGTCGATGTAGATGCACCAGTCCGGGCACTCACGGGCGCACAGCATGCAGACCGTGCAGTTCTCCTCGAACAGGCCGATGACACCGCGGGTGCGGGGCGGCAGTTCGGGAGTCACGTCCGGGTACTGCGCCGTGACCGAACGCTTCGTCATCGTCCGCAGCGTGACGGCGAGGCCCTTGGCGAGGCCGGTACCGGGGAGCGGCACTACTGGATCACCACCTTGACGACGCCGGTCAGCGCGATCTGCGCCAGGGCGAGCGGGATGAGGACCGTCCAGGCCAGCTTCTGCAGCTGGTCCTCGCGCAGTCGGGGATAGGTGACGCGCAGCCAGATGACCACGAAGGCGAGGACGAGCGTCTTGAGCAGCGTCCACAGCCAGCCGAGGCCGTCGGCGCCGAACGGGCCGTGCCAGCCGCCGAGGAAGAGGACCGTCGTCAGACCGCAGAGGACGACGATGCCCGCGTACTCGGAGAGGAGGAAGAGCGCGAAGCGGAGGCCGGTGTACTCGGTGTAGGCGCCGAAGATGATCTCGGAGTCCGCCACCGGCATGTCGAACGGCGGGCGTTGCAGCTCGGCGAGCCCGGCCGTGAAGAAGACGAGGCCGCCGACGATCTGCCAGGGCACCCACCACCAGTGGAAGGCGTCCACGATGCCCGGCAGCGAGACCGTGCCCGCCGCCATGGCGACCGAGGCCGCCGCGAGCAGCATCGGCAGCTCGTACGCCATCAGCTGGGCGGCGGTGCGGAGGCCGCCGAGCAGCGAGAACTTGTTCGCCGACGCCCAGCCGGCCATCAGCGAGCCGAGCACTCCGACGCCCATGACGGCGAGGACGAAGAAGATGCCCGCGTCGATGAACTGCCCCACGGCGTTGCCCGGCCCGACCGGGATCGCGACCAGCACCAGGAGATACGGCAGGAGGGCGACGGCCGGCGCGAGCTGGAAGATCCGCCGGTCCGCGCCCGCGGGCACGACGTCTTCCTTCTGCGCGAACTTCACGCCGTCCGCGACGAGCTGTGCCCAGCCGTGGAACCCACCGGCGTACATCGGCCCGAGCCGCCCCTGCATATGGGCCATGACCTTGTGCTCGGTCTGCCCGATCGCCAGCGGCAGCACGAGGAAAACGGCGAACACGGCGACGAGCCGCAGCACGACGTCGAGGGTGTCACTCACGGACGTCGCCTCCTTCGGTCGTCTCGGGCCGGGCGCCGGGGTCCGTCTTCCGGTCGTCCGCGGACCGGTCGTCTGCCGACTGGTCTTCACGGACGGGCTGGTCGGGGGTCTCCGCTGCGGCGGGGGGTACGGGCTCCGCTGCGGCAGGGGGCTCGGGTGGCGCGGGCTCCGCCGCTTCCGCTGCCGCGGGGGGTGCGGGTTCCGCTCGCGCGGGGGAAGCGGGCGGTGCCGGCTCCGCTCCCGCGGAGGGAGCGGCTTCCGCCGACTCCGCTCGCGCGCCGTCTTCCTCCGGCTCCGCTGCCGCGGGAGGTACGGGTGATGCCGATCCCGCTCCCTCGGAGGATGCGGCTTCCGCCGACTCCGCTCGCGCGGGGGAAGCGGACGGTGCCGGCTCCGCTCCCGCAGAGGGCACGGCTTCCGCCGGGGCGGGTGGGGTCTTGTCGTCCTCGAAGGCGGGGCGGGCGTGGTGCCACGGCGCATCGGGCGACCGCGGCGCGGTGCTCGGCGCGCGGGGCGGCTCGCCCTGGCTCGCGGAACCATCGGCGGCGCTCCGCTGCTGGCTCGCGGAGCCATCGGTGGCACTGCGGCTGCGCCGCGCGGGCGCGCCCGCACCCGACTGCCGGCTCGCGGATCCCTCACTCGCGCTGCGCGAACGGCGTGCCGGAGCCGCCGCGGTGGGCTGCTCACCTGCGGGGCCGTCCGCCACCGGCGGCGCCTCCGCCGCGTCGGCCTGCTGACTCACCGAACCCTCACTCGCACTGCGCGAACGGCGCGCAGGAGCGGGCCCCGTAGACGGCGCCTCTCCCGTCCCGGCCTGCTGGCTCGCCGAACCGTCCGCCGCACTGCGGCTGCGCCGCGCGGGGCGTTCCGGCGCGGCAGGCGCGGACCCGGCCGCCGCCCCGGCGGCCTGCTGGCTCGCCGAGCCCTCGCTCACACTGCGGCTGCGACGAGCCGGGCGGTCCGTCGGCGGAGCCGGCTCCGCCGGCGCCTGGCTCGCGGAGCCCTCGCTCACGCTGCGGGCGCGGCGTACGGGGCGGTCGCCCGTGGCCGCCGCGCGGGCTCCGCGTGCCGGGCGGGCCGGGGCCGGGGGGAGCTGGCCCTTGAGGGGGCCCCACTCGTTGGGGTCGGGGACGCCCGGTGGGAGCATCTGACGGCGCTTCGGCCCGCCGCCCTCGGACTCGCCCGGCTCCTTCGCGCCCGGCCATGCCTTCGCGACGCGCGCCGCCAGCACGAAGTCCTTGCGCAGCGGGTGCCCCTCGAAGCTTTCGGGGAGCAGCAGCGGTACGAGGTGGGGGTGCCCGGTGAAGTCCACGCCGAACATCTCGTGGGTCTCGCGCTCGTGCCACGCCGCACCGGCGTAGACGCCGGTCGCGGTCGGCAGCGCGGGCTTGTCGTGCGGCACGGTGGTGCGCAGGACGAGGCGGCGCACCCCGCCGTCCGGGCCGGGCAGGGCCACGAGGTGGGCGCAGACACGGAAGCCCGTACCGGGCTCGTCGACCGCGCTCAGCCAGTCGAAGAACGTGCAGCCCAGCGTGGTGCGGGCGGTTTCGAGCGCGGTGAGCCACGCGGCGGCGGGCACGTCGACGGTCAGCAGCCCGTACGCCTCCTCGGCGCTCGCGCCCTCGCCGAACAGCTCGGCGGCACCGCGCGGCAGCCACCCGACGAGCGGCTGCGCCGCTTCGTCGGCGGGGGCGGCAGCCGCGTCCTGCGGGGCCCCGTCAGCGGCCGGGGCCTGCTCCGGCGCGCCCTCACCCTGATGCGTCGGCTCGCTCATCGTCCGGCCTCCCCGGCATCGTTGCCGGAGCCCTCACCGGCGGCCTCACCCGAGGCGGACCCCGTGGCGGAGCCACTGCCGGAGCCCTCACCGGTGGCATTCGCGGCGGCGGACCCCGCCGCGCCCGGCGTCGGCGGCGGCGTCACAAGACCGCTCTTCAGCGCCGCGGCCGACGGGCCGGAAGCCGCGCCCGCGGAAGCCGGCGAACCGCCGGGGGCAGTCGCGTACCGGTCCCGCAGGGACTCCTGGGCGATCTTCTCCTGGAGCTTGAGGATGCCCTGGAGCAGCGCCTCGGGGCGGGGCGGGCAGCCGGGGACGTAGACATCGACCGGGATGATCTGGTCGACGCCCTTGGTCACCGCGTACGAGTCCCAGTACGGGCCGCCGCAGTTGGAGCACGCGCCGAAGGAGATGACGTACTTCGGCTCCGGCATCTGCTCGTACAGCCGCTTGACCGCGGGGGCCATCTTGTCCGTCACCGTGCCCGAGACGATCATGAGGTCCGCCTGGCGGGGGCCCGGGGCGAAGGGGATGACGCCGAGCCGGATGAAGTCGTGCCGGGCCATGGACGCGGCGATGAACTCGATCGCGCAGCAGGCGAGGCCGAAGTTGAAGACCCACAGGCTGTAGCGGCGGCCCCAGTTCAGGACCACCTTCATGGGTTCGGGCGCGAGCCGGGACAGTACGCCCAGCCGTCGGGGCTCGGGCAGGTCCACCGGTGTCACGTCCATTCGAGGACGCCCTTCTTCCATGCGTACAACAGACCCACGGCCAGGAAGCCGAGGAAGATGAACATCTCCACGAGCGTGGCGCCGCCGAAGCCCGGCGCGGCGAAGACCGTCGCCCAGGGGAACAGGAAGATCGAGTCCACCGCGAAGATCACGTACAGGAAGGCGTAGACGTAGTAGCGGATCTGGGTGTGTGCCCAGCCCTCGCCGACGGGGTCGACGCCGCACTCGTACGTCAGCAGCTTCTCGGGCGTCGGCACCACGGGCCGCAGCAGCCGTCCGGACGCGAAGGCGACGGCGACGAAGAGCACGCCGACGACCGCGAGCAGTCCGACGACCGAATAGCTGTGGAAATAGTCCGTCGCCAGCTGGACGTCGGGGACGCCCGCACTGTCGGTGCGCACGGTGGCCTCCGGCACGTCCGCCCTCGCTCCCTGTCCAGCACATTTCGACGATTCTTTACGCACGGGAGTCTAGGCCCTGACAAGGTCACGGCGAGCAGCGCTGTCCGGCCGGAGGTGGGGTTATCCCCACCCGGGCGCCCCCAGGGCCCCCATGGCGTCGGCCCGTCCGGCCCGGCAGGCTGGGCGTATGACCGCCAGCAGTGCCGCACACAGCGCCACCACAAGCACCACCGGGAGCACCGGCCCCGCGACCCTCCGTCACGGCGGGACCGAGCCCGACCAGGACCGGCTGCCGCCCGTCCGCTTCGCCTTCGACGCGTCGACATGGCGGGAAGTCGCCCACCTCCTGCTGAATCTGCCGGTGGGAATGATGGGCTTCGTCTATGTGTCGCTGTGGTTGTACGCGGGTGCGGGCCTGTCGGTGACCGTGATCGGGCTGCCGGTGCTGGCGGTCGGGCTGCTGGGGTCGCGGGGGCTCGGCCGGCTGGAGCGGGGGCGGGCGCGGGGGCTGCTGGGCGTCCGGATCGACGAGCCGATCCCGCTGTCGCGGCACCCGCGGAACGCGGGCTTCCTCGCCTGGACGTGGGCGGCGGTGAAGGACCCGGTGGCCTGGCGGGCGACGCTGTACTCGTTCATACGACTGCCATGGGGCGTTCTCACTTTCGGCGTGACCCTCTGCACGCTGCTCGTCGCCTGGCCCGTTCTCGGGTACCTGGCGCGCGGGCTCGCGAACGTGGACCGGGCCATGGTGCGCGGGCTGCTGTCCCCGTCCAGCGAGCTGGAACGGCGGGTCGCCGAGCTGGAGTCGGACCGCGGCATCGTCGTGGACACCGCGGCCGCCGACCTGCGCCGCATCGAACGCGACCTGCACGACGGCGCCCAGGCCCGCCTCGTGGCGCTCGCGATGGGGCTGGGTCTGGCGAAGGAGAAGGTGCTGGAGGACCCGGAGGCCGCGGCGCGGATGGTCGACGAGGCGCACGGCGAGGTGAAGCTCGCCCTCCAGGAACTGCGCGACCTCGCCCGCGGCATCCACCCGGCCGTCCTGACGGACCGTGGCCTGGACGCGGCGCTGTCGTCGGTCGCGGCCCGCTGCACCGTGCCGGTCAGCGTCTCGGTGGACCTGGCCGCCCGGCCCGCGCCGGCGATCGAGGGCATCGCCTACTTCACGGTCTCCGAACTCCTCCAGAACATCAGCAAGCACAGCGGTGCCCGCAGCGCCGAGGTCGAACTGTGGCGGGCGGAGAACCGCCTGCTCATCCAGGTCCGCGACGACGGCAGGGGCGGCGCGTCGACGGACTCCGGCAGCGGACTGGCGGGCCTGGCCGAGCGGCTGGGGTCGGTGGACGGGCTGTTCGCCGTGGCGTCGCCGGCGGGCGGCCCGACGGTGATCACGGCGGAACTGCCGTGGCGCGACCGCCCGCTGCGCTCGGCGGGCGGCTGACCACGGTGCCGACCGCTTCCGAGTGCGGGTCGTTCGCGCCTGCGGCGGGCGGCCTCACACGCCGGCCGGGCTGATTGTGTGTGGTCCCTGGCCCCTTCCGCCCCGGCCGGGGCAGGGGCGCCCGCCCCCCCATGGTGGGGACAGCCCCACCCCCAGGACACCGACCCGCTCCATGGCCCGGCCATCCGCGTTCGGGAAGGCTGGGACGCAAGAGAAGCCCTGGCAGATCGGACGACTGAGATGGCCATCGACAAAGGACAGGCGGCACCGCACCGCGTGCCCGCCGTGCTGCGCGCGCCCCTGGAGGGGCGCACCTGGCGGGAGTTCCTCTATCTCCTGCTCAGCTTCCCGATGTCGGTGCTGACCTTCGTCTACGCGGCCACGATGGTGTCCCTGGGGGTCGGCCTGCTGGTCACCTTCGTCGGGGTGCCGGTGCTGGCCGCGGCGCTCCTCGGGTCCCGCGCGCTGGGCGCCGTCGAGCGCGTACGGGCGCGGGCGCTGCTCGGCGTCGAGATAGCCGAACCGGAGCCCGTACGCCCGCCGAAGGGCAAGCGCGGTCCGCTCGCCTGGACGGGGGCGCTGCTCAAGAGCGGTACGTCCTGGCGGAGCCTGCTCTACTGCGCGGTCCACCTGCCGTGGGCGGTGACGGCCTTCGCGGTGTCGCTGACGCTGTGGACGGTCAGCTGGGCGCTGTTCCTCTACCCGGCGTACGCGTGGATGTACCCCACCTACTGGGGCCAGCCCGGCATGCAGGTGTTCGGCGACGACAACGGCACCTCGCTCTACCTCGACAACCCCTTCGAGATCGGGGTCACCTGCGCCATCGGCCTGGTCTTCGTCCTGATCACCCCGTGGATCATCCGCGGTCTCGCCTTCGGCGACCGGATGCTGGTGCTGGGGCTGCTGGGGCCGTCCCGGCTGGCCGAGCGGGTGTGGGAGCTGGAGGAGGACCGCGGCGTGGTCGTGGACACCGCGGCCGCCGACCTGCGCCGCATCGAACGCGACCTGCACGACGGCGCCCAGGCCCGCCTCGTGGCGCTGGCCATGGACCTCGGGCTGGCGAAGGAGAAGCTGGAGGAGGACCCCGAGGCCGCGGCGAAGATGGTCGACGAGGCGCACGGCGAGGTGAAGCTCGCCCTCCAGGAACTGCGCGACCTCGCCCGCGGCATCCACCCGGCGATCCTCACCGACCGGGGCCTGGGCCCCGCCCTCTCCGCCCTGGCGGCGCGCTGCACCGTGCCGGTACGCGTCGAGGTCGACCTGCCGTCCCGTCCGGCCCCGGCGATCGAGGGCATCGCCTACTTCACGGTCTCCGAACTCCTCCAGAACATCAGCAAGCACAGCGGTGCGCGGACGGCGCGGGTCGATGTGTGGCGTGCCGAGAACCGCGTGCTGCTTCAGGTCTCCGACGACGGCAGGGGTGGCGCGTCGACGGACTCCGGCAGCGGACTGGCCGGCCTGGCCGAGCGGCTGGGGTCGGTGGACGGGTTGCTGGTGGTCGACTCGCCTGTGGGCGGGCCCACGACGGTGACGGCGGAGCTTCCTTGGCGGGGGTGAGGTGGGTTGCCCTCGCCTGCGGCGGGCTTTTTCCCCAGCTGCGGGTCCGTTGCCGCCTGCGGCGGGAGCGCCCTGCGGGCGCGTCCTCAAACGCCGGATGGGCTGAATTGCGCACCCACATCAGCCGAAACCAGCCCGTCCGGCGTTTGAGGACAACGCGCGGAAAGAGCCCGCCGCAGGCGCGCACCCCCCTCGCCGTCCCCATTGCTGCGATGCTGGACGCTCATACAGCGGCAGCAAACAGGGGGCAAAGGAATCGTGGAGGACAGAGTGCGGGTCGTCATCGCCGAGGATTCGGTGCTGCTTCGGGAAGGGCTGACCCGCCTGCTGACCGATCGAGGGCACGACGTCGTCGCGGGCGTCGGTGACGCGGAAGCGCTGCTGAAGGTCATCAGGGAGCTCGCCGACGAAGGCGCCCTGCCGGACGTCGTGGTCGCGGACGTACGGATGCCGCCGACGCACACCGACGAGGGCGTGCGGGCGGCCGTGCGGCTGCGCCGGGAGCACCCGGAGCTGGGTGTGCTGGTGCTCTCGCAGTACGTGGAGGAGCAGTACGCGACGGAGCTGCTGGCGGGGAGCAGCCGGGGTGTGGGCTATCTGCTCAAGGACCGGGTGGCGGAGGTGCGGGAGTTCGTCGACGCGGTGGTGCGCGTCGCCCGGGGCGGCACCGCCCTGGACCCCGAGGTCGTCGCGCAGTTGCTCGGGCGCAGCCGCAAGCAGGACGTGCTCGCCGGGCTCACCCCGCGCGAGCGCGAGGTGCTCGGCCTGATGGCCGAGGGAAGGACGAATTCCGCCGTGGCACGGCAGTTGGTGGTCAGCGACGGCGCCGTCGAGAAGCACGTCAGCAACATCTTCCTGAAGCTGGGGCTGTCGCCGAGTGACGGGGATCACCGACGGGTGCTGGCGGTGCTGACGTACCTCCGGTCCTGAGCCTTCCGTACCACACCCGTCGGGGAGAGCCGCCCTGGTGAGAAGGTCGCCGGGGCGGGGCCCTAGGCCAAAAGACCAAGTCGGAGCCACCTCCTCCGCAAAGGCCGTCCAGGTGGCTCGAAAACCGCTTACCAGGACAAAACGGAAAGGCTACGGCGCGGGCAACTTGTGATCCGTCCCAGGTAGGCGACCCTTACCCCCGTACGATGGCGGTGGGAACGCCGGCCGTCACCACCGCGTGCGAGCCGCCGCCACGAGGGAGGTCCGTAGCAGTGACCAGCCAGGTCAGCAGCCCGGCCGAGCAGGCCGAACCAGGCGAGCAGCCGAGTGGGGCCGCCCCGCCGCCGACGGAGCGGGAGCCTTCGCACCTCAGCCCGCCGCGCCATCCCGACGAGGAGTCGGGCACCAAGTCCGTGCGGAAGCTGGAGCGGGTGATCATCCGGTTCGCGGGGGACTCGGGTGACGGCATGCAGCTCACAGGTGACCGGTTCACGTCGGAGACGGCGTCGTTCGGCAACGACCTCTCCACGCTGCCGAACTTCCCCGCCGAGATCCGCGCCCCCGCCGGGACGCTGCCGGGCGTCTCCAGCTTCCAGCTGCACTTCGCCGACCACGACATCCTCACCCCGGGTGACGCGCCCGACGTGCTGGTGGCGATGAACCCGGCCGCGCTGAAGGCGAACATCGCCGACGTCCCCCGGGGCGCCGAGATCATCGTGAACACCGACGAGTTCACCAAACGCCCGATGGCGAAGGTCGGTTACGCGGTCTCGCCGCTGGAGGACGGGTCGCTGGACGCCTATCGCGTCCACCCCGTGCCCCTGACGACGCTGACGATCGAGGCCCTGAAGGACTTCGGCCTGTCGCGGAAGGAGGCCGAGCGCAGCAAGAACATGTTCGCCCTCGGCCTGCTGTCGTGGATGTACCACCGGCCCACCACGGGCACGGAATCCTTCCTGCGGAAGAAGTTCGCGAAGAAGCCCGACATCGCCGAGGCGAACGTCGCGGCCTTCCGGGCCGGCTGGAACTTCGGTGAGACGACGGAGGACTTCGCGGTCTCCTACGAGGTCGCCCCCGCCACCGCCGCCTTCCCCACCGGCACCTACCGCAACATCTCCGGCAACCTCGCCCTCTCCTACGGCCTGATCGCCGCCGGGAAGCAGGCCGACCTGCCGCTCTACCTCGGCTCGTACCCGATCACCCCGGCCTCCGACATCCTCCACGAGCTGTCGAAGCACAAGAACTTCGGCGTGCGCACGTTCCAGGCGGAGGACGAGATCGCCGGCATCGGCGCCGCCCTCGGTGCCGCCTTCGGCGGGGCGCTCGCGGTGACCACCACCTCCGGCCCCGGCGTGGCGCTGAAGTCCGAGACGATCGGCCTGGCCGTCAGCCTCGAACTGCCCTTGCTGGTCGTGGACATCCAGCGCGGCGGCCCCTCGACGGGTCTGCCCACCAAGACCGAGCAGGCCGACCTGCTCCAGGCGATGTACGGGCGCAACGGCGAGGCCCCGGTGCCGGTCGTCGCGCCGCGTACCCCGGCCGACTGCTTCGACGCCGCCCTGGACGCCGCCCGCATCGCCCTGACCTACCGCACCCCGGTGTTCCTGCTCTCCGACGGCTATCTCGCCAACGGCTCCGAGCCCTGGCGGATCCCGGATGTCGACGAACTGCCCGATCTGCGCGTGCAGTTCGCCACCGGCCCCAACCACACCCTGGCCGACGGCACCGAGGTCTTCTGGCCCTACAAACGCGACCCGCAGACCCTGGCCCGTCCCTGGGCCGTGCCCGGCACCCCCGGCCTCGAACACCGCATCGGCGGCATCGAGAAGCAGGACGGCACGGGCAACATCTCCTACGACCCGGCCAACCACGACCTCATGGTCCGCACCCGCCAGGCCAAGATCGACAACATCGCCGTCCCCGACCTCGAGGTCGACGACCCGGACGGCGCGGGCACCCTGGTGCTCGGCTGGGGATCGACGTACGGGCCGATCACCGCCGCCGTACGCCGCCTGCGCGCCCAGGGCGTCCCCATCGCCCAGGCCCACCTGCGCCACCTCAACCCCTTCCCGCACAACCTCGGCGACGTCCTGGCCTCCTACACCAAGGTGATCGTCCCCGAGATGAACCTCGGCCAGCTCGCCACCCTCATCCGCGCGAAGTACCTGGTCGACGCCCACTCCTACAACCAGGTCAACGGCATGCCGTTCAAGGCCGAGCAGCTCGCCACCGCGCTCAAGGAGGCCATCGATGACTGAGGCGCTCAAACTGGTCCCCAAGGCCGAGGCCGCGCAGAGCATGAAGGACTTCAAGTCCGACCAGGAAGTGCGCTGGTGCCCCGGCTGCGGCGACTACGCCATCCTCGCCGCCGTCCAGGGCTTCATGCCCTCCCTCGGCCTGGCGAAGGAGAACATCGTCTTCGTCTCCGGCATCGGCTGCTCCTCCCGCTTCCCGTACTACATGAACACCTACGGGATGCACTCCATCCACGGCCGCGCCCCCGCCATCGCCACCGGCCTCGCCTCCTCCCGCCCCGACCTGAGCGTCTGGGTCGTCACCGGCGACGGCGACGCCCTCTCCATCGGCGGCAACCACCTCATCCACGCCCTCCGGCGCAACGTCAACCTCAAGATCCTGCTCTTCAACAACCGGATCTACGGCCTGACCAAGGGCCAGTACAGCCCGACGTCGGAGGTCGGCAAGATCACCAAGTCGACGCCGATGGGGTCGCTGGACGCGCCCTTCAACCCCGTCTCGCTCGCGATCGGGGCCGAGGCGTCCTTCGTGGCCCGCACGGTCGACTCCGACCGCAAGCACCTCACCGAGGTGCTGCGGCAGGCCGCCGAGCACCCCGGCACCGCGCTGGTGGAGATCTACCAGAACTGCAACATCTTCAACGACGGTGCCTTCGAGGCCCTCAAGGACAAGGAGCAGGCCCAGGAGGCGGTCATCCGCCTCGAACACGGCCGGCCCATCCGCTTCGGCAGCGACGACGGCAAGGGCGTCGTCCGCGACCCGGACACCGGCGACCTCAAGGTCGTCACGGTCACCCCGGACAACGAGGCCCGGATCCTGGTCCACGACGCCCACAGCGCCAGCCCCACCACCGCCTTCGCGCTGAGCCGCCTCGCCGACCCCGACACCCTGCACCACACCCCCATCGGCGTGTTCCGCAGCACCGACCGGGCCGTCTACGACACGCAGATGTCCGATCAGCTCGAAGCCGCCATCGTCCAGAAGGGCAAGGGCGACCTCGCCTCCCTCCTCGCCGGCAACGACACCTGGACCGTCGCCGGCTGACGCGGCACCACGAACGCCGGGCGGCCGACTTTTCGGCCCGTCCGGCGTTTGGCCGTACGGGCCCCGGCGCGGAGCCGGAAGATACGGCTATGGCCGACCGCCCCGAAGTCGTACCCGACATCCCCGACCGGCTCGCCTATCGCGTCAAGTGCCGACTGCTCGGCCGCCCGCTGGTGACCCAGGAGCTCTCCCACGAGACGCTGTCCAACCCGCTCGCCCTGGGCGTCCTCGCCTCCGACTGCATCTCCTCCACCGCGTACGGCAGCGAGGAGATACTGCGCATCCTCGTACCCGTCGTGGGAGCCGCCGCGTTCAGCCTGCTGATGCCGGTGACCGGCGCGATCCTGTTCGTCCTGCTGCTCCTCACGCTCTCCTACCGCGACGTGGTGTCCGTCTACACCCGCGCCGGCGGCTCGTACGTCGTCGCCCGTGAGAACTTCGGGCCGCGCGTCGCCCAGATCGCCGCCGTCGCGCTCCTCGTCGACTACATCGTCACCGTGGCCGTGCAGACGGCCGCCGGCACCGACGCGCTGATCTCCCTCGCCCACCTCACCGGCGACGGCTACACCGGCCTCGACCACCTCAAACTCCCCATCACGGTGGGCGTGGTGGGGGTGCTGATGTACGGGAATCTGCGCGGGATCCGGGAGGCGGGACGGGCGTTCGCGGCACCCGCGTACCTCTTCATGGCCGCCGTCGCGCTGATGCTGGCCATCGGGCTCGTACGCGCCCTCACCGGCGGGCTCCCCCACGCCGACCTGCACGCCTCCGGCGTGGTGCCGCTCGGCACGTCCGGATCCGGCTGGCTCTACGGCGCCTCGCTGTTCATGGTGCTGCGCGCGTTCGCCAACGGCGGCTCCTCGCTGACCGGCCTGGAGGCGATCTCCAACAGCGTCTCGGCCTTCCGCAAGCCGCAGGGCCGCAACGCCCGGCGCACCCTCACCGTCATGAGCTGCGTCCTCGGCGTCATGGTGCTCGGCGTCTCCACGCTCGCCCACTTCACCCACGCCGTCCCCTACCGGGACGGCAATCCGACCGTCATCGCGCAGGAGGCGCACCTCATCTTCGGGAACGGCTGGCTCGGCACGACGGGGCTGGTCTACGTCCAGCTCGCGACCGCGCTCATCCTCTACACCGGCGCCAACACGCCCTTCACCGGCTTCCCCTTCCTCGCCAGCTTCGTCGCCGAGGACCGCTTCCTGCCGCGCCAGCTGACCCGCCGCGGCCACCGGCTGGCCTTCTCCAACGGGATCATCTCGCTGGCCGTCGTCTCGCTCGCGCTGCTCGTCGTGACCGGCGGCAGCGTGGACAAGCTCGTCGCGCTCTACGCCATCGGCGTCTTCACCGGCTTCACGATGGCCGCGGCCGGGATGACCGCCCACTACTGGCGGCGGCCCGGGGAGCGGCGCCGACGCTGGAACGTGGGCGTGAACCTCGTCGCGGCGGTGGCCTCGGCGCTCGTCGTCGTCATCTTCGCGATCACCAAGTTCACGGAGGGCGCGTGGCTCGTCGTGGTGGTCTTCCCGCTGGGCGTGTGGGCGCTGATCCGCATCAACCGGCAGTACCGCGAGGAGGCCGAGGCACTGGACAATATCCCCGCGGTGGCCACGGACCAGCCGCACTGGCGGCGCCACCTGGTGTTCGTCCTCGTCGACGACCTCGACCTGGCCACGGTGAAGGCCCTGCGCTACGCGCACGAGCTCCGGCCCGACGAGGTGCGGGCCCTGCACTTCGTCATCGACACCGAGCGGGCGCGGCGGCTCACCGGGAAGTGGGACGCCACCCCCGGCACGACGATCCCCCTGGAACTGGTCGACTGCCCCGACCGCCGCCTCCGCCACGCCGTCGCCGCCCTGGCCGCCCGCACGACGGCGGACGGCGAGACGGCTCTGACCCTCCTGATCCCCATCCGCACGTACTCCGGGCCACTCGGCTCCCTGCTCCACCCGGACCGGGGGAACGAGATGGCCAAGACGCTGGAGCAGCTTTCCAATGTGGCGGTGACGGTGTTGCCGTTCGACGTGAGTGGGGCGGTCCGCTCTCGCCGGTAGGTATGTGCGGTGTGTGCGGTCGCGGTTCAGGTGGCCTCGATCGCCGGCCGGGCTCGGGTTCAGGGTCCGCGTCCAGCCCGCCGCCGGCAACCGTCATGACCGTCATTCGATACACGCATGACACCGCCCCACCCACCCGCTACCTTCACAAGCGTCGCCGCAACACCCAGGAGCCGCCCGTGAAGACCGCCGAGAACGAGACCCGCACCGGCCTGCTGTGCAGCGTCGCCGCCTATACGATCTGGGGGCTCTTCCCCCTCTACTGGCCCCTGTTGGAACCGGCCGGAGCCGGTGAGATCCTCGCGCACCGCATGGTGTGGTCGCTCGCGACCGTGCTCGTCGTGCTCACCGTGACCAAGCGCTGGGACTGGATACGGCCGCTGCTCCGGCAGCCGAAGCGGCTCGGGATGATCGCGCTCGGCGCGGGCCTGATATCCGTGAACTGGGGCGTCTACATCTGGGGCGTCAACTCCGGGCACGTCGTCGAGACGTCGATGGGCTACTTCATCAACCCCCTGGTCAGCATCGGCTTCGGGGTTCTCGTGCTGCGCGAGCGGCTGCGGGTGTCGCAGTGGGTGGCGGTCGGGGTCGGCGCGGCCGCGGTCGTGGTGATGGCCGTCGCGTACGGCAAGCCGCCGTGGATCGCGCTGACGCTGGCCATCTCCTTCAGCACCTACGGCCTGGTCAAGAAGAAGGTCGGGCTGGGCGGCCTGGAGTCGATGGCGGCCGAGACGGCGGTGCAGTTCCTGCCCGCCCTCGGCTTCCTGCTGTTCCTCGGCGGCAGCGGCAGCAGCACGTACGCGAGCGAGGGCACCGGACACGCCCTGCTGCTGATGGGCACCGGCGCGATCACCGCCCTGCCGCTCATCTGCTTCGGCATCGCCGCCGTACGACTGCCGCTGTCGGTGATGGGGATGGTGCAGTACCTCGCGCCGGTCTTCCAGTTCGCCCTGGGCCTGCTGGTCTTCCACGAGTCGATGCCCGCGGAGCGGTGGGCGGGCTTCGCCCTGATCTGGCTGGCGCTGGCGCTGCTCACCTGGGACGCGCTGCGTACGGCCCGTACCGCCCGGGTCGCGCTGCGGGCCGCGCGGGAGAAGGCGGCGGCCAACGTTCACACAGAAATCACAGACGCCACACAGAGCACAGAAGCACCTGAAGCCACAGCTCAGGGCCGGTAGAGCGGCGCCCGATATCCGGAAACCGGTGTTCGGTGTCCGAAATCCGCCCTTGACTCGTTTCACAGGGGCCCCCAACATCATGGCCACGTCACATGAGTCGGGAGCCCCCCATGCTTGAACTCCACGGACCGACCCGCAGACGCCGCGCCGTAGCCCTCCTGGCCACCGGCGCGGCCCTCACCGCCGCTCTCCTCGGCACGGCCTCCGGCGCGGCCGACGCGGTCCCCACCACCGCGACCGCCGCCGGCACCACCTTCAAGACGAAGGCCGCCGCGCCCACCATCCCCGTAGCCAACGTCAAGGCCCACCTCAACCAGCTCCAGTCGATAGCCAACGCCAACCACGGCAACCGCGCGCACGGCCGCAGCGGCTACAAGGCGTCGCTCGACTATGTGAAGGGCAAGCTGGACGCCGCCGGATTCACCACCACCGTGCAGCAGTTCAGCGCCAACGGCGCCACCGGCTACAACCTCATCGCCGACTGGCCCGGTGGCGACGCCGACCACGTCGTCTTCGCCGGCTCGCACCTGGACTCCGTCTCCGCGGGCCCCGGCATCAACGACAACGGCTCCGGCTCCGCCGGTGTCCTGGAAGTCGCCCTCGCCGTCGCCCGCGAGGGCTACAAGCCCGACAAGCACCTGCGGTTCGGCTGGTGGGGCGCCGAGGAACTCGGCATGGTCGGCTCGCAGAACTACGTCGACAAGCTGTCCTCCGCCGACCGGTCGAAGATCGACGCCTATCTGAACTTCGACATGATCGGCTCGCCCAACCCCGGCTACTACGTCTACGGCTACGACTCCGGCCTCCAGAGCCTCTTCGAGAACTGGTTCGCCGCGAAGAACATCGCCACCGAGGTCGACCACGAGGGCGACGGCCGCTCCGACCACGCGCCCTTCCAGAACGTCGGCATACCCGTCGGCGGGCTCTTCAGCGGAGCGGATTACATCAAGACCGACGACCAGGCGCGGAAGTGGGGTGGCACGGCGGGCAAGGCGTTCGACGCTTGCTACCACCGGTCGTGCGACACGTACGCGAATCTCGACGACAAGGCGCTCGGGACGAATACGGATGCGATCGCCGGGGCGGTCTGGGCGTTGAGCGGCTCGTAGTTCGGCCGGGGGGCGGGGCCGGTCTTTCCCCCAGTCCCGCCCCTTCCCGAAACCGGGGAGACCCCGGACCCCAGCGGCCTACGACCGCGTCCTCAAACTCCCCCAGCTACCGCTGGGAGGTGCCCCCAACGGGCTGGATAACCAGCCCGTCCGGCGTTTGAGGACAACGCGCGAAGCGCGTTGCGGGGTCTGGGGCGCAGCCCCCCACGCGGCGGAGCCGCACATCAGACGCAGCCGGGAAGGGGCGGGTAGGGGAAAAGCCCGCGCCCCCGGCCTCACACCGTCACATCCCGCCCCGTGAACCGCGCCCAAGCCGCCGACCCGAACACCACCGCGTACAGCCCCTGAAGCCGCAGATTTTCCCAGAGCTGGTCCCAATACACCGGCTCCCGCAGCAGATCCGCGAAGCTCAGCCAGTAATGCGGGAAGAGATACGGCTGCACCGCATGCAGCTGCGGGAACTGGTCGAGGATCTGCACCGTGATCAGCAGCCCCACCGTCGTGGCCATGGCCGCGATCCCGCTGTTGGTGAGGGTCGAGACGAACAGCCCGACCGCCGCGACACCGATCAGCGACAGCGCGACGACCCCCGCGACGGCCAGCGCGCGCAGCAGCCCTTCCCCGAAGGACACGGTCGTCCCGCTGATGAGCGTGACCTCGCCCAGGGGGAACAGCAGCGCCCCCACCGCCAGCGCGGAGGCGGTGACGACGAGGGTGGCCGCGAGGCAGAAGACCAGCGTCGACGCGTACTTGGCGCACAGCAGCCGGGTGCGTCCGGCGGGGGCGACGAGGAGATAGCGCAGGGTGCCCGCGTTCGCCTCGCCGGCTATGGAGTCGCCCGCGATCACGCCTATCGCCATCGGCAGGAAGAACGGCAGGGTCGCGGCGAGCGAGGTGAAGACGAGGAAGAGGCCGTTGTTGGTGACCTGGTTGATGAACGCCGGGCCGCCACCGCCGCCCTCGCGGCCGATCGTGCCGCCGCCCCGGGTCTCGATCTTCACGGCGATGCCGACGAGCACCGGCACGGCCGCGAGCACGCCCAGCAGGGCGATCGTCCGCCACCGCCGGAACACCGTCCCCACCTCGCTGCGGAAGAGGGACAGCTGCCACAGCGGGCTCACCGCCCGGGGCCCGGCCGCCGTCAGGGTGTCAGCCCGCGACATCGAAGCCCTCCCCGGTGAGCGCCACGAACGCGTCCTCCAGCGAGGCGCGTTCGGTGCCGAAGGCGCGTACCCGCACCCGCGCGTGGACGAGCGCGGCGTTGAGCTCCGCGAGGTCGGGCGGCGGGTTGGCCTCGGGCGGTTCCCCGGTGGGGAGTTCGCCGGTGACGCGGTCGTCCACGACGACGAGGTCGGTCACGCCGTACTCCTTGAGGACGCGCACGGCGTCCGCGGTGTCGGGGGTGGTGACGGTCAGCCGGCCGCGCGCCCGGGAGGCGAGGTCCGCGACCGTGCCCTGGGTGAGCAGCCGCCCCTGGGCCATGACGGCGGCGTGCGTGCAGACCTGCTCGATCTCGTCCAGGAGGTGCGAGGAGAGGAAGATCGTGGTGCCCTCGGCCGCGAGCTCCCTGACGAGCGCGCGGATCTCCCGCATGCCCTGCGGGTCCAGGCCGTTGGTCGGCTCGTCCAGGACGAGCAGTTCGCGCGGCTGGAGCAGGGCCGCGGCCAGCCCGAGGCGCTGCTTCATGCCCAGGGAGTACGCGCGTGCCTTCTTGCCTGCCGCGGCGACGAGCCCCACCCGGTCGAGCGCCGCGTCCACCCGGGCGGCACGGGTACGGGGGTCGGCCGTCGGGTCGGCGGCGTCGAAGCGCACGAGGTTGTCGCGCCCGGACAGGAAGCCGTAGAGCGCGGGACCCTCGATCAGCGCGCCCACCCGGGGCAGCACGCGGCGGGCGGCGCGCGGCATCGGCTCGCCCAGCACCTCGGCCGCGCCGGAGGTCGGCTCGATGAGGCCCATGAGCATGCGGATGGTGGTGGTCTTCCCCGAGCCGTTGGGCCCGAGGAAGCCGAAGACGCTCCCGCGCGGCACGGTGAGGTCGAGCCCGTCCACGGCGAGCTGGCCGCCGCGGTAGCGCTTGGTCAGGGAACGGGTGTGGACTGCGGCGTCCGAAGACACGCGCTCGGACGATCCTGGCACCCGTTCTCCCCTCGTCGCACCGGTGCGGAGCACCCGCGGCCGGCCCCTTCCGGACCGGCCGCGGGCCGTGCTTACCTCGCGGCCTTGATGAGCGCTTCCTTCGTCACCGCGCCCGCGTAGACGTGGCCGTCGTCCGTCATCAGGACGTTGACGAGGCGGGTGCTGAAGATGTGGCCCGAGCCGAAGGGGCCCGAGACCTTGGTGCCGAGGGTGTCCAGGAGGGCACCGGCGCCGCCGGCGTTCTTCCCGAGGCTGCCCCCCTTGGCCCCCTTGGCACCGTTAGCCACGTCTGCCGGCATCTTGAACTGCGCGATGGACGTCCAGCTCTTGCCCACCACATCGAGGCCCGACAGCTCGGCCGGGGCGCCCTTGTGGTCCCGCTGCCGCTTCGCGCCGTCGGCCTTGTCCTCGGTGACCTTGGCGCCCTTCGGCGGGGTGAAGTCGAAGGTGCTCGCACCCGGCTTGGCGAAGTCCACCTTGGTGAAGGCCGCGTCGATCGCCGCCTTGCCACCGCTCTTCGGGGAGAGCGTGAACTTCAGCGGCATCCCGGTCTTGGCGTCCACCGCGATCCGGACCGCGCCGACCGTCGACTCCTGGGCCTTCGGCTTCACGACCAGCTGATAGGCGTCCCGCCCGGCCACCTTGGCCGTGCCGTCGACCGAGACGGCGGTCGAGTCGTCCACGGCGGCGAGCGCCTTCTTCGCCAGCTCCTGCGGCGACGCGCCCTTCAGCTTCTCGGGGCCCGCGTGCTGTCCGGCCTTCGCCTTGCCATGCGGGGCGGTCGTGTGGTGGACGGTGTTGCTGCCGCTGTCGTACGCCCAGACCTGGTCGCCGTTGCGGATCACGCTGTACTCCGCGGCGGACTCGACGATCGACACGCGCTGCTTGTCCGGGCCGTCGACGGCGACCCGCAGCGTGTGCGAGCCCGAGGCGAGCTCGGCGAGCTTGGCCTGCGGGTCCGCGCCGCCCGACTTCCCGCCGTGGCCCGCGCCCGCGCCCAGCGAGCCGAGTGAGCCGCCGCCCGGCAGCGACGGCAGACCCAGGTCGGTGGTCACCTTCACCGAGCCGGACAGCTGCTGCACGTCCGACGTGGCGACCTTGGCTATCAGGTCCTCCGCGCTGATCTTCGGCAGATCCGGGTCACCGCTCTTGGCCAGCGCCGGGACGAGCCCGATCGTGGCCGCCGCGAGACCCGCCACCGCGACCGGAACGGCATAGCGGACCGCTTTACGGCGCCCCGGCGAGCGCTGGCCTTCCGGGCTCTCGGAGCCACCCTGGGTCGGTTCATTCCGTGCCATCAGCCATTACCTCCGTCGTCGGCGCCCCCGGGCCGCTCTCATTGTGGCCCTGCCGCTGGTTGGTGGAGCAGTGTCAATTCCACCAAATGCGCTGCGCTCCGGCATCAGCCGTCGGGAGCAGCTGTGTGTACCTCTTGGGTATGACGTGGTGTTGGCGTTGTGCGGGGCTTGTTGTGCGGGGTTCGTTGTGCGGGTCTGTTGCCGCCTGCGGCGGGAGCGCCCTGCGGGCGCGGCCTCGATCGCCGGCCGGGCCTGGGTGGTGGTGGGTGCCGGGGGGCGACATCGGGTTGTGGGGCGCGCCTGCTCTTTTTGTTTTCAGCCCGTCCGGCGCTTGAGGACAACGCGCGAAGCGTGTTATGGGGTCTGGGGCGGCGCCCCCACGCGGCGGAGCCGTACATCAGATGCGGCCGGGAAGGGGCGGGGCTGGGGAACAAACAGCCCGTTGGGGGCACCTCCCAGCGTTAGCTGGGGGAGATTGAGGACGCGGCCGCAGGCCGCCCCCGCCGCAGGCGGCAACGAAACCCGCAGGCTCCCAACCCCCGTCAACCCGCCCGATGCACGACCGCGTCGCAGAGATCTTCCAGCGCCGCCTTCGCGAACCCCTCCGGCAGAGGAGCCAGGATCGCCCGGGCCTCCTCCGCGTAGCGGACCGTGTCCCGCCGCGCCTGCTCCAGCGCCGGATGCGCGCGCAAGCGCCGAAGCACCTCGGCGTGCACGGCGTCGTCGCTGAGGTCGCCGTCGAGGAGCTCGCACAGCCGGCGGTCCTCCGCCGAGCCGCTCGCCGCCGCCTGGGCGCGCAGGTGCAGCACCGGCAGCGTGGGGATGCCCTCGCGCAGGTCCGTGCCGGGCGTCTTGCCGGACTCGTGGGAGTCGCTGGCGATGTCGAGGACGTCGTCGGCGAGCTGGAAGGCGATGCCGAGCCGCTCGCCGTAGTGGGTGAGGATGTCGACGGTGCGCTCGTCGGCGCCGGACATCATCGCGCCGTACCGCCCGGAGACGGCGATCAGCGAACCGGTCTTGCCCGCGAGGACGTCGAGGTAGTGCTCGATGGGGTCGCGGCCGTCGCGCGGCCCGGCCGTCTCCAGGATCTGGCCGGTGACCAGCCGCTCGAACGCCTCGGCCTGGATGCGGACGGCCTCCGGGCCCAGGTCGGCGAGGATGTAGGAGGCCCGGGAGAAGAGGAAGTCCCCGGTCAGGACGGCCACGGAGTTGCCCCAGCGGGCGTTGGCGCTGTCGACGCCGCGCCGCACCTCCGCCTCGTCCATGACGTCGTCGTGGTAGAGCGTGGCCAGGTGGGTGAGCTCGACGACGACGGCCGAGGGCACGATGCCGGGGGCGTGCGGGTCGCCGAACTGCGCGGCGAGCATCACCAGCAGCGGGCGGAACCGCTTGCCGCCGGCCCGGACGAGGTGCTGGGCCGCCTCGGTGATGAAGGGCACGTCGCTCTTGGTGGCCTCGAGGAGGCCCTCCTCGACGGCGGCCAAACCGGCCTGGACATCGGCTTCAAGAGCCTGGTCCCGCACGTTCAGCCCAAAAGGCCCGACGACGGTCACGAGGGGTACTCCTGTCTGCCTGCGAACACGGGGATTGTCGATGTGTCGCTGTCTCCACCGAAAGTCAGCGTATCCGGTCGGCTGTCGATCACCGTGGGCGCCTTCCCGGTCGACCGGACGTGTGCCCCGTTATGTACGCGGTCATCCCCCGGGGGCGGGCCTCCTGACCCCCTTGACACGGGCCCTGGCGCGGCTCTGCCGCTCGTCGCGCGGCAGTGGGAGGGTCCGGTTCCGGCCAACCCGGAACCGGACCCTCCCACCGGCGCGACCCCGCCTCACGAAAGGGCGCCCACCGCCTTCGCCAGCCGCGGCGACGCGTACTCCGTGCCGCAGACGAACCGCATCACCGGTCCGTAGCTCGCCGCCGCCGGGAGGCCCGTGAAGAACAGGCCCGGGACCGACGAGTGGTAGCCGGGGCCCAGCCGGGGGCCGCCCGCGCCGACCGCGAGCCTGGTCCGCAGGCCGTGGCCGAGGAAGTCGAGGGCGGCCAGATCGACGTGATAGCCGGTCGCCGCGAGGACGTGGTCCGCGGCGAGCTCCCCCTCGGTGGACCCGTCGGGCCCGGCGAGCGCCAGGACAGGACGGCCGTCCTCCACCCTCGCCCGGACGATCCTCTTGCCCTCCGTGACCTGCACCCGGCCGATGAAACGATCCCGCAGCCACCAGGCGCCGAGCGGCCCGAGCACCCGCTGGACGAGATACTTCCGGGCCGGCGCCGGGAGCCTGCGGAAGCCGTCCGCGTAATACGAGAACGCGTACAGCGACCAGGCCCGCCCGAACGGCGTGTCCGGCTTCAGCGGCGACTGCCCGTCCGGCGCCGCCCCGAAGCGCACCGCGCCCCGGCGCCGCGCCAGCACCCGCACCGACGCGGCCCCGCCCTCCGCCAGCAGCACGGCGCTCTCCAGCGCCGACTGCCCGGCGCCGACGACCACGACATCGCGCCCGGCGAACCGCGAGAGGTCCTCGTGCTGCGAGCTGTGCGAGATGGGGCCGCTCACCGACGGGCCGTCCGGCACGGCCGCGGCCAGCTCGGCCGGCAGCCGCGCGAAGCCGCTGAGCCCGGTCGCGACCACCACGGCACGGGCCGCGAACTGCTCGCCGGAGTCCAGCTTCAGCTCGAAGGCGGTGGACCTGCGGTCCACGGACACCACCCGCACCTGCTCCAGATCCGGCACCAGGCGCTCCTGGAACCACAGGCCGTAACGGGCGAAGACCTCGACCGGGATGGCGTCCCAGTCCGATTCGTACCGCCGCTCCCCCACGTCACGGCAGAAGTCGAGCAGCGTGTGCCCCGGTTGAGGCGCGTCGATGCTCGACGCCACCGGGGTGGATTTCAGCAGCATTCCGGCGGGCATGTGCTCCCGCCAGCTCACCATCGGCGAACCGAAGACCCGGGTCGCTATGCCGTGCGCCTTCAGATGGGCGGCGGTCGACAGTCCGTACGGACCGGCCCCGATGACTACGACGGGAAGTGTCACGAGTCCCCTCCCAGGGCATTGCTTGCTCGAATTGATCGAATCAATCGACGAGAGCAGCGGCACGCCTGGAGCGCCACAGCTGCCAGAGGTGCCGGACACCCGGCTTCACGAACCGGGCGAGCATGGTGAAGAACGGCTTCATGTCGTCCCGGGCGGCCCAGGCCAGCTCCGTGCCGCTCGCCCGCGCGGGCGCGTGCGGGGTGGTGTAGCCACTGCGGCGGTAGGCGGCGAGAGCCGGCAGGTCGATGTTCTCGACGACGAACCGGCGGCCCGCGAGCTGCTCCCCCTCGGGGACCTTGCGCCCGGTCAGGTCGAGGTGCTGGGCCCGGACGACGTCGACGCCCGCCTCGTTCTCGAAGAGGCGGAACTGGGCACCCATCCGGGGGTTGAAGTCCAGCAGCTTGTAGCGGCCGTCGCGCCGGTCGAAGCGCCAGTCCAGGTCGATGATCCCGCTGAAGCCGACCTGCTTGATGAACTGGGCTGCCATGCCGGCCAGTTCGGGGTTGTCGACGACGTACGCGTGGGCCGTCATGCCCGCGTGCGGCGGCCAGGAGCGCACCTTGACGCCGGTGAACAGCGCGAGCGGGGTGCTCTCCGCGTCGAAATACGCGTGCACGATCCAGTCCTCGGCCTGCTCGCGGGGCAGGTACTCCTGGAGGATCACCCCGGGCGAGGGGCCCCAGCCCCGCGCCAGGGCCAGCAGCTCGCGCGGGCCGCCGATGCGGGTGGTGCCGTGCACGGCGGGCCTGCGGCGCCGCTCGAACGCCTCGCGGTTCTTCGCCACCAGCGGGAAGCGGGCGCGCGCCGCGAACTCCGCGATCTCCGCGTACGAGGAGGGGAAGAGGGCGTCCGGGGACGGCACCCCGTGCTCCACGCAGAGCTCGTGCAGCCCCTGCTTGCTCGCGAGGCGGCGCGGCAACTCCCGCTCCACCGGCGGGAAGAGGAAGCTCTCCGACAGCTGCTCGGCGTGCTCGGCGACGAGGACGGCGGCCTCCTCGTCGGTGGGCAGCAGCACCGCGGGGCGGCCGATGGACCGGCCTATGCCCAGCAGCCCCTCGACGAGCTCCTCGGGACGCTCGCGGCCGGTGGTCGGCCAGATGAAACCACCGCGCAGATAACGGGATACGGCGGCGGGGGTCCAGCGGTCCTCGGTGATGGCGTACATCGGGATACCGAGCCTGCCGAGGCTGCGGATCGCGCCGACCCCGCCGTGATGCAGGGGGTAATCGCCGATTTTCATGATGAGCCCCGGAACGGACCGGTCCGCCGCGATGGACGTGTGCCTGCTCGCCACCAGCATCCCCCTTGGCCACTCAGCCGCAGCGGCCCCCCACTGTGCGTGACCCGATTAAGGACGCTACTTCGGAATTACTGCTTCCAGCAAGGAATTACCGGACATTGCTCGCCCTTTAGTGAGCGGTCGGACAGCGGTTCGGGCGCGCTCGCCGAAGGCCGTTCCGAGCCGGGGTGGACGGCGTCCGGAGCAGCGCTCACCCCCTGTCCGCGCGCGCGGCGCGCACGCCCCTCACCACCCCTTTCGCTCACCCCTTGTCTGGCGGCCGCCAGCACGTAATGTGGGCACGGACGGTCACCAGACGTCCAGGAGAGAGCGAGGCAGCGTCCCATGCCCCAGCACAGCCCCCGCGAGCTTCCCGAAGGCGATCCCTTCGGCGCGGCCACCCTCCCGTACGGCGTCTTCTCGACGCCCGACGCCCCGGAGCGCCGCCGGATCGGCGTCCGCTACGGCGCTCACGTCCTCGACGCCGCCGCGGCCGCCGCCGCGCACGGCTCGGCGTACGCGGGGCTGCTGGACGAGCCGACGCTCAACCCCCTGCTGGCCGCGGGCCGCTCCGTGTGGCAGGGCGTCCGCGCGGAGATCCGCGGCTGGCTGGGCGGAGAGCACTTCCACCCGCTGGAGGAGGTGACGCTGCACCTGCCCTTCGAGGTCGCCGACTACGTCGACTTCTACGCCAGCGAGCACCACGCCACCAACGTCGGCCGCATCTTCCGGCCCGACGGCGACCCGCTCACGCCCAACTGGAAGCACCTGCCGATCGGTTACCACGGCCGGGCGGGCACGGTCGTGGTCTCCGGCACCGACGTGGTCCGCCCCCAGGGGCAGCGGCGGACGTCGGACGGGCCGGTGTTCGGGCCGTCGACGCGCCTCGACATCGAGGCCGAGGTCGGCTTCGTCGTCGGCACGCCCGCGCCGCCGAACACCCCGGTGCCCCTCGGCGACTTCCGGGAGCACGTCTTCGGCGTGTGCCTGGTCAACGACTGGTCGGCGCGCGACCTCCAGGCGTGGGAGTACGTCCCCCTGGGCCCGTTCCTCGGCAAGTCCTTCGCGACGTCCGTCTCGGCCTGGATCACCCCGCTCGACGCCTTCGACGAGGCGCGCACCGCGCCGCCGGAGCGCACCCACCCGCTGCTGCCCTACCTCGACGACTCCGCGGCGGAGCCGGGCGGCATCGACCTGCGCATCGAGGTGACCATCAACGGCGAGCGGGTCTCCCGGCCGCCCTTCGCCTCCATGTACTGGACGGCGGCCCAGCAGCTCGCCCATATGACCGTCAACGGCGCCTCGTTGCGCACCGGCGACCTCTTCGCCTCCGGCACGGTCAGCGGGCCCGAGCCCGACCAGCGCGGCTGCCTGCTGGAACTCACCGAGGGCAAGGGCCCCTGGCTGGAGGACGGCGACGAGGTCACCCTCACCGCCTGGGCACCGGGTCCCGACGGCGCCCGTATCGGCCTCGGCGAGGTGACCGGCAGGATCACGCCCGCGCGCACGGCCGGGTCATGACCGGCGCCGCCCCGGGCCTCACGCTGCCCGAGGAACTGCTGCTGCTCTCCTTCGATCCGGTCACCGGACGCAAGCTGTGCCGGCATCGCTTCCTCCAGTACGGCGTGGCCGGGGCGGTGCTCGCCGAACTGGAGCTGGCCGGGCGGATCGTGGAGGAGCACGGCCGCCCCACCGCGACCAGCCCCGTGCCCCCGGCGGACCCCCTGCTGGCCATGGCCCTCGCCACGCTGCCCCCGCCCGGCAAGGGCCGGGCGGGCCGGGGGCCGCGGGCGGCCGCCTGGGTGCGCCGCGTCTCGCGCCGCCTGGAGGAGCCCTGGCTGCGGCGGCTGGTGGAGCAAGGCGCGCTGCGCCCCGAGCGGGTGAGGGTGCTCGGCCTCTTCCCCTGTACGCGCTTCCCCGCGGGGCCCGCCGAGCGGACCACCGAGGCACGTGAGCACCTGGCCGCCGCCGTCCGTACGGGCTTCGCCGAGCCGCGCGGCCGCGCCCTGGCCGCCCTCCTCGCGGCCACCGGCGCGGGCCGCCGCCTCCACCCCGGCCCCGAGGGGCGGCCGGCGCGCAGGGCGACGCGGCAGCTGGTGCGCGTGGTGTGGCCGGCGCTCGCGGTCCACCGCAACGTGCAACGCGACCGGTCCGCGGACGCCGGCTGACGCCGCTCCGGAGCAGTGGATCAGGACTGCTAATTTGTCGTGTCCAGATCCACTACGGAGGAGCGAGCGCACGTGCGCAAGGCAGTACAGATCACGGGGGCGGCGTTCACCGCCGCTGTGCTGATGACCGGTTGCAGCAGCCAGAGCGACGACAAGGACAAGAACAAGTCCGCCACACCACCGGCCGCCGCCGGGCAGCAGACGCCGGGCGACGCCCCGGCACCCGACGCCCCGGCCAAGGGCGGCAATGTCAAGGCCGCCGACCTCAGGGGCGGCTGGTCCAAGGGCAAGCTCATGGACAAGAGCATGCTGATCATGTCCTTCTCCGGGAACATGGTGATGCTGAGCGGGAAGACGGCCTGCTCCGGCACCGTCGTCGACAGCGCGCAGCCGGTCACCATCAACATCACCCACTGCCAGGACGGCAGCAGCGAGTACACCAAGGGCACCATCAAGAGCGTGGACGCCAAGACGCTCACGGTGGCCTGGGCCTCCGGCAAGGAGGACACCCTCACCAAGACCGTGAGTGCGGACGGCAAGCCCGCCGTCGAGCTGCCCGGCAAGCTCGGCCACTGACGCACCGCTGCCCGGCACCCTCCGCGGGGTGCCGGGCAGCGCGCCTGTCGCCTTCTCGCGCCTACCGCACGAAGACCCCCGCCTGGCCCGCCAGATCGAGGAAATACTGCGGGGCGACACCGAGGACGAGCGTGACCGCCACCCCGACCGCGATCGCCGTGGAGGTCAGCGCGCTCGGCACCGCCACGGTCGGCCCGTCGGCCTTCGGCTCGCTGAAGAACATCAGCACGATCACCCGGATGTAGAAGAACGCGGCGATCGCCGAGGACACCACACCGACGATGACCAGCGGCACCGCGCCGCCCTGCGCCGCGGCCTTGAAGACCGCGAACTTCCCGGTGAAGCCGCTGGTCAGCGGGATGCCCGCGAAGGCGAGCAGGAAGACCGCGAAGACGGCGGCCACCAGGGGCGAACGGCGGCCGAGACCGGCCCACTTGGACAGGTGCGTCGCCTCGCCGCCCGCGTCGCGCACCAGCGTCACCACGGCGAAGGCGCCCAGGGTCACGAAGGAGTACGCCGCCAGATAGAAGAGGACGGAGGAGACCCCGTCCGGGCTGACGGCGATGACACCGGCGAGGATGAACCCGGCGTGCGCGATCGAGGAATAGGCGAGCAGCCGCTTCACATCCGTCTGGGTGACGGCGACGATCGCGCCCACCAGCATGGTGACGATCGCGACGCCCCACATCACCGGCCGCCAGTCCCAGCGCAGCCCCGGCAGGACCACGTACAGCAGGCGCAGCAGCGCGCCGAAGGCGGCGACCTTGGTGGCGGCGGCCATGAAGCCCGTGACCGGCGTGGGGGCACCCTGATAGACGTCGGGGGTCCACATGTGGAAGGGCACCGCGCCCACCTTGAACAGCAGCCCCATCAGCACCAGCGCCCCGCCGATCAGCAGCAGCGCGTCGTTGCCCGTGGTCGAGGCGAGGGCGGGGTCGACCGTCCTGACCGTGCCGCTCACGACATCCGCGATCCCGGCGTAGGTGACCGTGCCCGCGTAGCCGTAGAGCAGCGCCACCCCGAACAGCAGGAACGCCGAGGAGAAGGCGCCCAGCAGGAAGTACTTGACCGCCGCCTCCTGGGACAGCAGCCGCTGGCGGCGGGCGAGCGCGCACAGCACGTACAGCGGGAGGGAGAAGACCTCCAGCGCGATGAAGAGGGTCAGCAGGTCGTTCGCGGCGGGGAAGACGAGCATGCCCGCGACCGCGAAGAGCACGACGGGGAAGATCTCGGTGGTGGTGAACCCGGCCTTCACGGCGGCCTGTTCGGCCTCGCCGCCCGGCACGGCGGCGCCCTGCGCGACGAAGGAGTCGACGCGCCTGCCGTGCGCCTTCGGGTCCAGGCGCCGCTCGGCGAAGGTGAACACCGCGATCAGGGAGACCAGGAGAATGGTCCCCTGGAGGAACAGCGCCGGGCCGTCGACGGCGACGGCGCCCATGGCGGCGGCGTGCGCCTTGCCGGTGCCGTAGCCGCCGGCGGCCAGAGCGATGACGGCGGCGAACGCGGCGACGAGGCCGGCGGCGCTCAGCAGGGTCTGCGCCGTATAGCGCAGGCGGCGCGGCAGGAACGCCTCCACGAGGACGCCGAGCACGGCGGCGCCGAGGACGATCAGCGTCGGTGACAGCTGGGCGTACTCGATATGAGGAGCCGGGATCTTCTTCGCCGGGTCGGCCGACATCGTCCACAGGCTGTGGACGAATGCTGCGTGACTCACTTCGCGGCCTCCACATCGTTCGTCGGGGAAGTCGGCACCTGGGGCTTGGGGTCGACCTTGTGCACCTGCGACATCGTCCGGCCGACCGCCGGGTCGATGATCTGCGTCAGCGGCTTGGGGTAGACGCCGAGGAAGATCAGCAGGGCGATCAGCGGCCCGACGACGACCAGTTCGCGCACCTTCAGGTCCGGCATGCCGCGCACCGGCTCCCGCACCGGGCCGGTCATCGTGCGCTGGTAGAGCACCAGGACGTACAGCGCGGCGAGGACGATGCCCAGCGTCGCGACGATCCCGGCGGCCGGATAGCGGCTGAAGGTGCCGACCAGGACCAGGAATTCGGAGACGAACGGTGCGAGGCCCGGCAGCGAGAGCGTGGCCAGACCGCCCACCAGGAACGTCCCCGCGAGGACCGGCGCGACCTTCTGCACCCCGCCGTAGTCGGCGATCAGCCGGGATCCGCGGCGGGAGATCAGGAAGCCGGCGACCAGCATCAACGCGGCCGTGGAGATGCCGTGGTTGACCATATAGAGCGTCGCGCCGCCCTGGCCCTGGGTGGTCATCGCGAAGATGCCGAGGATGATGAAGCCGAAGTGCGAGATCGACGCGTAGGCGATCAGCCGCTTGATGTCCCGCTGGCCGACCGCGAGCAGCGCGCCGTAGAGGATGCCGATCACCGACAGCACAATGATCACCGGGGTCGCCCACTTCGACGCCTCGGGGAACAGCTGGAGGCAGAAGCGGAGCATCGCGAAGGTGCCGACCTTGTCGACCACCGCGGTGATCAGCACGGCGACGGGCGCGGTGGACTCGCCCATGGCGTTGGGCAGCCAGGTGTGCAGCGGCCACAGCGGCGCCTTCACCGCGAAGGCGAAGAAGAAGCCGAGGAACAGGGCCCGTTCGGTGACGGTCGCGAAGTGCAGCTCGCCGGCCGCCCGCGCCTGGACGATTTCCTGGAGGGAGAAGGTGCCGGTGCCGAGCTGGTGCGCGGTGACGGCGTAGAGCCCGATGACGGCGGCCAGCATGATGAGCCCGCCGGCGAGGTTGTAGAGCAGGAACTTCACGGCCGCGTACGAGCGCTGGGCCGCCGTCTCCGCCTCGGTCCGCCCGCCCGCCCGGTCACCGAAGCCGCCGATGAGGAAGTACATCGGGATCAGCATGGCTTCGAAGAAGATGTAGAAGAGGAAGACGTCGGTGGCCTCGAAGGAGATCACCACCATCGCCTCGACCATCAGGATCAGCGCGAAGAAGCCCTGGGTGGGCCGCCAGCGCCGGTTGGGCGCGGGCTCTTCGAGCGGGTCGGCGTCATGCCAGCCGGCCAGCATCACGAAGGGGATCAGCAGCGCGGCCAGGGCGATCAGCACCACGGCGATGCCGTCGACCCCCAGGTCGTAGCGCACCCCGAAGTCCTTGATCCAGGCGTGCGACTCGGTCAGCTGGAACGGCTTCCCGGAGTCCGGGTCGAACCGGGCCAGTTGCACACCCGCGAGCGCGAGCGTGGCCAGCGCGAAGCCGAGCGCGAGCCATTTGGCGGCCGTGCGGCGCGCGGCCGGGACGGCGGCGGTCACGACCGCGCCGGCCGCGGGCACCGCGGCCGTGACCGTCAGCAGGGGAAAAGACATGATCAGACCGCCCTCATCAGCAGGGTCGCGGCGATGAGCAGGGCCGCACCGCCGAACATCGAGACCGCGTACGACCGCGCGTAGCCGTTCTGGAGCCTGCGCATCCGGCCCGAGAGCCCGCCGACGGAGGCGGCCGTGCCGTTGACCACGCCGTCGACCAGCGTGTGGTCGGCGTAGACCAGGCTGCGGGTGAGGTGCTCACCGCCGCGGACCAGCACGACGTGGTTGAAGTCGTCCTGGAGCAGGTCGCGCCGGGCGGCCCGGGTGAGCACGTTCCCCCGCGGCGCCGTGACGGGGACGGGCCCGCGGCCGTACTGCGCCCAGGCGAGCGCCACCCCGAGGACGAGGACGGCCATGGTGCCGATCGTGACGGTGAGCGCGCTGACGGGGGAATGGCCCTCCGCGTGCCCGGTGACCGGCTCCAGCCACTTCAGGAAGGTGTCGTTGATGCTGAACAGCCCACCGGCGAAAACCGATCCGAAGGCGAGCACGATCATGGGGATCGTCATGGTCGTGGGCGACTCGTGCGGGTGCGGGGCGTTGCCGTCCGCGTCCGACTGCCAGCGCTTCTCGCCGAAGAAGGTCAGGATCATCACGCGCGTCATGTAGTACGCCGTGATGGCCGCGCCCAGCAGGGCCGCGCCGCCGAGGATCCAGCCCTCGGTGCCGCCCTTGGCGAAGGCGGCTTCGATGATCTTGTCCTTGGAGAAGAAGCCGGACAGGCCGGGGAAGCCGATGATGGCCAGATAGCCGAGGCCGAAGGTGACGAAGGTGACCGGCATATACCTGCGCAGGCCGCCGTAACGCCGCATGTCGACCTCGTCGTTCATGCCGTGCATCACCGAACCGGCGCCGAGGAAGAGACCCGCCTTGAAGAAGCCGTGGGTCACCAGGTGCATGATCGCGAAGACATATCCGACGGGACCGAGCCCGGCGGCGAGGATCATGTAGCCGATCTGGGACATCGTCGAGCCCGCCAGGGCCTTCTTGATGTCGTCCTTCGCACAACCGACGATCGCACCGAAGAGGAGCGTCACCGCGCCGACCGTGACGACCGCGGTCTGGGCATCCGGTGCCGCGTTGAAGATCGCGCCGGAGCGGGTGATGAGATAGACGCCCGCGGTCACCATCGTCGCCGCGTGGATGAGGGCCGAGACCGGGGTCGGGCCCTCCATCGCGTCACCGAGCCAGGACTGCAGCGGCACCTGGGCGGACTTGCCGCACGCGGCGAGCAGCAACAGCAGCCCGACGGCCGTCAGCTTGCCCTCCCCCGCGCCCGTGGCGTGGGAGAGGACCGGGCCGAAGGCGAAGGAGCCGAACGTGGTGAACATCAGCATGATCGCGATGGACAGGCCCATGTCGCCCACGCGGTTGACGAGGAACGCCTTCTTGGCGGCGGTGGCCGCGCTCGGCTTGTGCTGCCAGAAGCCGATCAGCAGATACGACGCGAGGCCGACGCCCTCCCAGCCGACGTACAGCAGGAGGTAGTTGTCGGCGAGGACGAGCAGCAGCATCGCGGCGAGGAAGAGATTCAGATAGCCGAAGAAGCGGCGGCGCCGCTCGTCGTGCTCCATATAACCGACCGAATAGAGGTGGATCAGCGCGCCCACCCCCGTGATCAGCAGGACGAAGGTCATGGACAGCTGGTCCAGCTGGAAGCCCACGTCCGCGCGGAAGCCGCCGACCGGCACCCAGCTGAAGAGGTGCGAGGTGAGCGTGCGGTCCTCGCGGCCCTTGCCGAGCAGGCCGGCGAAGAGCACCACGCCCAGCGCGAAGGACACCGCCGCGAGCAGCGTGCCGATCCAGTGCCCGGCGCGGTCCAGCCGGCGGCCGCCGCACAGCAGCAGGCCCGCGCCCAGCAGGGGGGCCGCGACGAGCAGTCCGATGAGGTTCTCCACGTCAGCGTCCCCTTACAGCTTCAGCAGGGCGGCGTCGTCGACCGAGGCCGAATGGCGGGAGCGGAAGACCGACACGATGATCGCGAGGCCGATCACGACCTCGGCGGCGGCCACCACCATCGTGAAGAAGGCGATGATCTGGCCGTCCAGATTGCCGTGCAGCCGGGCGAAGGTGACGAACGCCAGGTTGCAGGCGTTCAGCATCAGCTCGACGCACATGAAGACGACGATCGCGTTCCGCCGGATGAGCACACCGGCGGCACCGATGGTGAACAACACGGCCGCCAGATAGAGGTAGTTGACCGGGTTCACTTGCGAGCCTCCTTCGCGTCCTCGCCGCGGCCGCGGCCGACCCACTCCGCGGACCGCTGCTCCAGGGCCGCCAGCTCCTCCAGCGCCTCGCCGGAGACGTCGCGGATCTGGCCGCGGGAGCGCAGCGTGGGGTTGACGGTGAGCTCGGCGGGGGTGCCGTCGGGCAGCAGGCCGGGAACGTCCACGGCGTTGTGCCGGGCGTAGACGCCGGGGGCGGGCAGCGGCGGCACCTGCTTGCCCGAGCGCACCCGCGCCTGGGAGCGCTCGCGCTGGCCGACGGGCCGCTCGGTGCGCTCCCGGTGGGTGAGGACCATCGCCCCGACGGCCGCGGTGATCAGCAGCGCGCCGGTGATCTCGAAGGCGAAGACGTATTTGGTGAAGATGAGCGCCGCGAGCCCCTGCACATTGCCACCGGAATTGGCCTGGCCGAGCCCGGTGAAGTCCTTCAGGGAGGCGTTGGCGATGCCCGCGACCAGCAGGATGCCGAAGCCGAGCGCGCAGAGCCCGGCGAGCCAGCGCTGGCCCCTGATGGTCTCCTTCAGGGAGTCGGCGGCGGTGACGCCGACCAGCATGACCACGAAGAGGAAGAGCATCATGATGGCGCCGGTGTAGACCACGATCTGGACGACGCCCAGGAAATAGGCGCCGTTGGCGAGGTAGAACACCGCGAGCACGATCATGGTGCCGGCCAGCGAGAGGGCGCTGTGCACGGCCCTCTTCATCAGCACCGTGGACAGCGCGCCGATGACGGCGACGGTGCCCAGCAGCCAGAACTGCACGGCCTCACCGGTGGAGGCCGTGCCCGCGGCGGCGAGGGCGCTCATGACCGCCCCTCCCCGGCCTGGGCGGCCGCGGCCTCCGGCGGCTGCTCGCCCTTGGAGACGGCCACCTGCCGCACCGTGCCCGGCGCGGCCTCCGTCACCAGACCGCGGTAGTAGTCCTTCTCGGTCATGCCGGGGAAGATCGCGTGGGGGGTGTCGACCATGCGGTCCTCCAGGCCCGCGAGCAGCTCCTCCTTGGTGTAGATGAGCGATTCGCGGCTGGAGTCGGCCAGTTCGTACTGATTGGTCATGGTCAGGGCCCGGGTGGGGCACGCCTCGACGCACAGGCCGCACAGGATGCAGCGGAGGTAGTTGATCTGATAGACGCGGCCGTAGCGCTCGCCGGGCGAATAGCGCTCCTCGTCGGTGTTGTCCGCGCCCTCGACATAGATCGCGTCCGCCGGGCAGGCCCAGGCGCACAGCTCGCAGCCGATGCACTTCTCCAGCCCGTCCGGGTGCCGGTTGAGCTGGTGGCGGCCGTGGAAGCGCGGCGCGGTGTGCTTCTTCTCCTCCGGATACTGCTCGGTCAGCCGCTTCTTGAACATGGCCTTGAAGGTCACGCCGAAGCCGGCCACGGGGTTCTGGAAGTCAGTCACCCTCGCCCTCCTTTCCGTCTCGGGGACCGTCACTGACAGTATTCACTCCACCACTGACAATGAGCTCGCGGGCCTGGCGCGAGGGCCTGCGCGGCACGGGCGGCAGGGTCTGACCGGGCAGCGGGGGCACGGGGAAGCCGCCCGCCATCGGGTCGAACTCCCCTCGCGGAGCGGCCTCTTCCGCCTCCTGCCCCGCCTTCGCGCCGCGGTCGCGGAAGACGTCGGCCACGAAGGACAGCAGCAGGACCGCGACGACCGCGCCGCCCACGTAGAGCACGATGCGCTGGAAGTCGTAGTGCTCGTTGCGCATGGCCCGGACCGCGGCGACGAGCATCAGCCACACCATCGAGACCGGGATGAGGACCTTCCACCCCAGCTTCATGAACTGGTCGTAGCGCAGCCGCGGCAGGGTCCCGCGCAGCCAGATGAAGAAGAACAGCAGCAGCTGGAGCTTGATGACGAACCACAGCATCGGCCACCAGCCGTGGTTCGCCCCCTCCCAGAACGCCGAGACGGGGTACGGGGCCCGCCAGCCGCCCAGGAACAGCGTCACCGCGACGGCCGAGACCGTGACCATGTTGACGTACTCGGCGAGCATGAACATCGCGAACTTGATGGAGGAGTACTCGGTGTTGAAGCCGCCGACCAGGTCGCCCTCGGACTCCGGCAGGTCGAACGGCGCCCGGTTGGTCTCCCCGACCATCGCCACGATGTAGATGAGGAAGGAGACCGGCAGCAGCAGGACGTACCACCGGTCGTGCTGCGCGTCCACGATCGTCGAGGTCGACATCGACCCCGAGTAGAGGAAGACCGCGGCGAAGGAGACGCCCATCGCGATCTCGTACGAGATCATCTGGGCGCACGACCGCAGGCCGCCGAGCAGCGGATAGGTCGAGCCGGAGGACCAGCCCGCGAGGACGATGCCGTAGATGCCCACCGACGCGGTGGCGAGGATGTAGAGCACGCCGATCGGCAGGTCGGTGAGCTGCATCGTGGTGCGGTGGCCGAAGATCGAGATCTCGTTCCCGGCCGGGCCGAAGGGGATCACGGCGATCGCCATGAAGGCCGGGATGGCCGCGACGACGGGCGCGAGGACGTAGACGACCTTGTCGGCCCGCTTGACGACCACGTCCTCCTTGAGCATCAGCTTGATGCCGTCCGCGAGGGACTGGAGCATGCCCCAGGGGCCGTGCCGGTTGGGGCCGATGCGCAGCTGCATCCACGCGACGACCTTGCGTTCCCAGACGATCGAGAACAGCACCGTCAGCATGACGAACGCGAAGCAGAAGACGGCCTTGACGACGATCAGCCACCACGGGTCCCGGCCGAACATCGACAGGTCCTCGGCGGCCAGTGCGTATGCCTTCACTACCGTGCCTCCGGTGTCTCGGTTCCGGTGCCGTCGCCGACGGCAGCGGCGATGCGTACGAGCTCGCCGGGGCGGGCGCCGGTGCCGTCGGTGACGCCGGTGCCCACGGAGTTGAGCGGGAGCCACACCACCCGGTCCGGCATGGGGGTGATCCGCAGCGGCAGCCGCACGCTCCCGGCCGGGCCGGTCACGGCCAGCATGTCCCCCTCGCGCGCCCCCGCCTCGGCGGCGGTCGCGGCGGAGAGCCGGGCGACCGCGGCGTGCCGCGTGCCGGCGAGTGCCTCGTCGCCCTCCTGCAGGCGTCCCTGGTCCAGAAGCAGCCGGTGGCCCGCGAGCACGGCCTCGCCGGCGCCGGGCGGCGGCAGCGGCCGGCCGGGCTCGGCGGGGTCGGCCGCGTGGGCGCCGTCCCAGGGGCCGAGGCGGTCCAGCTCCGCGCGCGCGGCGTCGACGTCCGGCAGGGCGAGGGCCACGCCCATCGCGTCGGCCAGCATGTGCAGCACCCGGACGTCCGGCGGCACATGATGGCGCGTCAGCTGATCGAGCTTGATGGCGACCTCGAAGGGGCGGGCCCGCCCCTCCCAGTTGAGGAACGTGCCCGCCTTCTCCTCGACCGCCGCGACCGGCAGCACCACGTCCGCCCGTTCCGTCACCTCGCTCGGCCGCTGCTCCAGGCTCACCAGGAAGCCGATGGCGTCCAGCGCCGCACGCGCGCGTGCCGGGTCGGGCAGGTCCGCGACCTCCACCCCGCCCACCAGCAGGGCGCCCAGCTCGCCGGTGGCCGCGGCCTCGACGATCTGGCCGGTGTCCCGGCCGGTGCCGCGCGGCAGGTCGGCCACCCCCCAGGCGGCCGCCGTCTCCTCCCGCGCGCGGGGGTCGGTGGCCGGCCGGCCGCCGGGCAGCAGGCCCGGCAACGCGCCGGCCTCCAGCGCGCCCCGCTCCCCGGCCCGGCGCGGGATCCACACCAGGCCCGCCCCGGTGGCCCCCGCGGCCGCCAGCGCCGCGGTCAGCGCGCCCGGCACGGCCGCCAGCCGCTCGCCGACGACGATCACCGAGCTGTCCGCGCGCAGCGCCTCGGCCGCCGCCTGTCCGGCGGCATCCAGCCCGGTGGCGTCCGCCAGCGCCCGCAGCCACTCCGGCTCCGTGCCCGGCGCCGCGGGCAGCAGCGTGCCACCCGCCTTCAGCAGACCGGGAGTCGTGTGCGTGGCGAGGGAGAAGACGCGCTGCCCGTGCTTGCGGTGCGCCTTGCGCAGCCGCAGGAAGACGCCGGGCGCCTCCTCCTCCGCCTCGAACCCGGCGAGCAGCACGGCGGGCGCCTGCTCCAGCGTCCGGTACGTCACCCCCGTGCCGTCCAGGTCCCGCCCCCGCCCGGCGACCCGCGCCGCGAGGAAGTCGGCCTCCTCCGCGCTGTGCGCGCGCGCCCGGAAGTCCACGTCGTGCGTGTCGAGGGCGACGCGCGCGAACTTGGCGTAGGCGTAGGCGTCCTCGACCGTCGGCCGCCCGCCCGTCAGCACGCCCGCCCGGCCGCGCGCGGCGGCCAGCCCGCGGGCCGCCGCCTCCAGCGCCTCGGGCCAGCTCGCGGGCTCCAGGGTGCCCCCGGCACCACGCACCAGCGGGGTGGTCAGCCGGTCCGGGCGTCGCGCGTAGCGGAACGCGAAGCGGCCCTTGTCGCACACCCACTCCTCGTTGACCTCGGGGTCGTCGGCCGCGAGGCGGCGCATCACCTTGCCGCGCCGGTGGTCCGTACGCGTCGCGCAGCCGCCCGCGCAGTGCTCGCACACCGACGGCGAGGAGACGAGGTCGAAGGGCCGGGAGCGGAATCGGTACGCCGCCGAGGTGAGCGCGCCCACCGGGCAGATCTGGATGGTGTTGCCGGAGAAGTACGACTGGAACGGCACGTCCTCGCCGGTGCCCACCTGCTGGAGCGCGCCCCGCTCCAGCAGCTCGATCATCGGGTCGCCCGCGATCTGCTGGGAGAAGCGGGTGCAGCGCGCGCACAGCACGCAGCGCTCGCGGTCGAGGAGCACCTGGGTGGAGATCGGCACCGGCTTCTCGAAGGTCCGCTTGCGGCCCTCGAAGCGGGAGTCCGCCTGTCCCGCGGACATCGCCTGGTTCTGCAGCGGGCACTCGCCGCCCTTGTCGCAGACGGGGCAGTCGAGCGGGTGGTTGATGAGCAGCAGCTCCATCACACCGCGCTGCGCCTTCTCGGCGACGGGCGAGGTGAGCTGGGTCCGTACGACCATGCCGTCAGTGCAGGTGATGGTGCAGGACGCCATCGGCTTGCGCTGGCCCTCGACCTCGACGATGCACTGCCGGCAGGCCCCGGCGGGGTCGAGCAGCGGGTGGTCGCAGAACCGCGGGATCTCGATGCCGACGAGCTCGGCGGCGCGGATGACCAGCGTCCCCTTGGGCACGGAGAGCGTGATGCCGTCGATGGTGACGGAGACCAGGTCGTCCGGGGGCACCGCCGCGTTCCCTCCCCCGGAGGAAGCCGGCGTGGTGACGGTCATGCGGATACCTCCTGGTGGTTCCCGTCCGCCCACGCCGTGGACTTCGCGGGGTCGAAGGGGCAGCCCTTCCCCTTGATGTGCTGTTCGTACTCCGCGCGGAAGTACTTCAGTGAGGAGAAGATCGGGCTCGCGGCGCCGTCACCGAGCGCGCAGAAGGACTTGCCGTTGATGTTGTCGGCGATGTCGGCCAGCTTGTCCAGGTCCGTCATGCGGCCCCGCCCGGCCTCGATGTCGCGGAGCAACTGCACCAGCCAGTACGTGCCTTCGCGGCAGGGCGTGCACTTGCCGCAGGACTCGTGGGCGTAGAACTCGGTCCACCGGGTGACGGCCCGCACCACGCAGGTCGTCTCGTCGAAGCACTGGAGCGCCTTGGTGCCGAGCATGGACCCGGCGGCGCCCACCCCCTCGTAGTCCAGGGGGACGTCGAGGTGCTCCTCCGTGAGCAGCGGGGTCGAGGAGCCGCCCGGCGTCCAGAACTTGAGCCGGTGGCCCGGGCGCATGCCGCCGCTGATGTCGAGGAGCTGGCGCAGGGTGACGCCGAGCGGTGCCTCGTACTGCCCGGGACCCGCGACGTGGCCGCTGAGGGAGTAGAGCGTGAAGCCCGGGGACTTCTCGCTGCCCATCGAACGGAACCATTCCTTGCCCCGGTTGAGGATCGCGGGAACCGACGCGATGGACTCGACGTTGTTCACCACGGTGGGGCAGGCGTAGAGCCCCGCCACCGCCGGGAAGGGGGGCCGCAGCCGGGGCTGGCCGCGCCGCCCTTCGAGGGAGTCGAGGAGGGCCGTCTCCTCGCCGCAGATATAGGCGCCCGCCCCCGCGTGCACGGTGACGTCGAGGTCGAGCCCGCTGCCGAGGACGTCCCGGCCGAGGTAGCCCGCGTCGTACGCCTCGCGCACGGCCTCGTGCAGCCGCCGCAGCACGGGGACGGTCTCGCCGCGCAGATAGACGAAGGCGTGCCGGGAGCGGATCGCGTAGCAGGCGATCAGCATGCCCTCGATGAGGGCGTGCGGATTGGCGAAGAGGAGGGGGATGTCCTTGCAGGTGCCCGGTTCCGACTCGTCCGCGTTGACGACGAGGTAGTGCGGCTTGCCGTCGCCCTGGGGGATGAACTGCCACTTCATCCCGGTCGGGAAGCCCGCGCCGCCCCGGCCGCGCAGCCCGGCGTCCTTCACATAGGCGATCACGTCGTCGGGGGTCATCGCCAGGGCCTTGCGCGCGCCCGCGTAGCCCTCGTGCCGCAGATAGGTGTCCAGCGTCCAGGACCGGGGCTGGTCCCAGAAGGCGCTGAGCACGGGCACGAGCAGCTTCTCGGGGTCGGCCCCTGCCCCGGCCGCGGGCCGGGGAGTCCCACCGTTCGCGGGTGCCATGGTCATTCCTCCCCCTCCTCGGTCACGGGACCGGCCGGGAAGCCGGGGTCCGAGGCCGATGTCTGCTGGGGCGCGTCGTGGGAGCTGGGGTGCTCGGCGGGGCCCGCCTCGCGCGAGGGCCCGTCCGCCGCGGGCGCGCCGCGCGGCGGGCCGACGTGGGCGGCCGGGGCCTCGCCCCTGGCCAGCCGCAGGCCCGCGAGGGTCGCGGGCCCGGCGGCACCGGACGCCTCGACGGCGCCGGGCCGCGGGTCCGGGAAGCCGGCCAGGATGCGGGCCGTCTCCTGATAGGTGCACAGGGGGGCGCCGCGGGTCGGCTCCACGGTGCGCCCGGCGCGCAGGTCGTCGACGAGGGCCTTGGCGCTCTCGACGGTCTGGTTGTCGAAGAACTCCCAGTTGACCATCACCACGGGCGCGAAGTCGCAGGCCGCGTTGCACTCGATGTGTTCGAGAGTGACCTTGCCGTCGTCCGTGGTGCCGCCGTTGTCGACGCCCAGGTGGCGGCGCAGGGCGTCGAAGATGGCGTCACCGCCCAGCACCGCGCACAGCGTGTTGGTGCAGACGCCGACCTGGTAGTCCCCGCCCGGCCCGCGGCGGTACATCGAGTAGAAGGTCGACACCGCCGTGACCTCGGCGACGGTCAGTTCGAGCACCTCGGCACAGAAGCGCAGGCCGGTGCGGGTGACATGCCCCTCCTCGGCCTGCACGAGGTGCAGCAGGGGCAGCAGCGCGCTGCGGCTGTCGGGATAGCGGGCGATCACCTCCTTGGCGTCGGCCTCCAGCCGGGCCCGTACATCGGCGGGGTAATCAGGAGCCGGGAGTTGGGGCATCCCCAACTGGACGTCGCTCACTGCGTCCCCCTGTTCGCTTCTCCGCCCACGCGGCGCAGAGGTGCGGCCTTCGTAGTCATCCGCGGCCGAGTGGCCGCGTGTGCGTCGCTCACCGGTCCACGCCTCCCATCACAGGGTCGATCGACGCCACCGCGACGATGACGTCGGCCACCTGGCCGCCCTCGCACATCGCCGCCATGGCCTGGAGGTTGGTGAAGGACGGGTCGCGGAAGTGGACCCGGTAGGGCCGGGTGCCGCCGTCGCTCACCACGTGCACGCCGAGCTCGCCCTTGGGGGACTCCACCGCCGCGTACGCCTGGCCGGGCGGCACCCTGAAGCCCTCCGTCACCAGCTTGAAGTGGTGGATCAGGGCCTCCATCGAGGTGCCCATGATCTTCTTGATGTGGTCGAGGGAGTTGCCGAGGCCGTCCGGGCCGAGGGCCAGCTGGGCGGGCCAGGCGATCTTCTTGTCGGCGACCATGACCGGGCCGGGCGCCAGCCGGTCCAGGCACTGCTCGACGATCCGCAGGGACTGCCGCATCTCCTCCAGCCGGATGAGGAAGCGCCCGTACGCGTCACAGGTGTCGGCGGTCGGCACCTCGAAGTCGTAGGTGTCGTAGCCGCAGTAGGGCTGCGCCTTGCGGAGGTCGTGCGGGAGGCCGGCGGCGCGCAGGACGGGGCCGGTCGCGCCGAGCGAGAGGCAGCCGGCGAGGTCCAGATAACCGACGTCCTGCATCCGGGCCTTGAAGATCGGGTTGCCGGTGGCGAGCTTGTCGTACTCCGGCAGGTTCCTGCGCATCTTCTTCACGAACTCGCGCACCGCGTCCACCGCGCCCGGCGGCAGGTCCTGCGCGAGCCCGCCGGGGCGGACGTACGCGTGGTTCATCCGCAGGCCGGTGATGAGCTCGTAGAGGTCCAGGACCATCTCGCGGTCCCGGAAGCCGTAGATCATGATCGTGGTGGCGCCGAGCTCCATGCCGCCGGTGGCGATGCACACCAGGTGGGAGGAGAGACGGTTCAGCTCCATCAGCAGCACGCGGACGACGGTGGCCCGGTCCGGGATCTGCTCCTCGATGCCCAGCAGCCGCTCCACGCCCAGGCAGTACGCCGTCTCGTTGTAGAACGACGTGAGGTAGTCCATGCGCGTGACGAAGGTGGTGCCCTGGGTCCAGTTCCGGTATTCGAGGTTCTTCTCGATGCCGGTGTGGAGATAGCCGATGCCGCAGCGGGCCTCGGTGACGGTCTCGCCGTCGATCTCCAGGATCAGCCGGAGCACTCCATGCGTGGAGGGGTGCTGGGGGCCCATGTTGACGATGATGCGCTCGTCGTCGGCCCGTTTCGCGGCCGTGGCGATCTCGTCCCAGTCGCCGCCGGTGACCGTGTAGACGGTGCCCTCGGTGGTGTCGCGCGGGCTTGCGGGGGGAGTGCTCATCAGTTGTACGACCTCCGCTGGTCCGGAGCCGGGATCTGTGCGCCCTTGTATTCGACGGGGATGCCGCCGAGGGGGTAGTCCTTGCGCTGCGGGAAGCCCTGCCAGTCGTCCGGCATCATGATCCGCGTGAGCGCCGGGTGGCCGTCGAAGACGAGGCCGAAGAAGTCGTACGTCTCGCGCTCGTGCCAGTCGTTGGTGGGATAGACGTCCACGATCGAGGGCACGTGCGGATCGCTGTCGGGGGCGCTCACCTCCAGCCGGAGCAGCCGGTTGTGGGTGATCGAGCGCAGGTGGTAGACCGCGTGCAGCTCCCGCCCCTTGTCCTCGGGGAAGTGGACGCCGCTGACGCCGGTGCACAGCTCGAAGCGCAGCGCCGGGTCGTCGCGGAGGGTGCGGGCGACGCGCGGCAGGTGCTCGCGGGCGATGTGGAAGGTGAGCTCGCCGCGGTCGACGACGGTCTTCTCGATCGCGTTCCGCGGGAGCAGTCCCTGCTCCTCCAGCGCCCCTTCGAGCTCGTCGGCGACCTCGTCGAACCAGCCGCCGTACGGCCGGGACGTGGAGCCCGGCAGCCGCACGGTCCGGACGAGCCCGCCGTAGCCGGAGGTGTCGCCGCCGTTGCGGGTGCCGAACATGCCGCGCTGGACGCGGATGGCCTCGCCCGTGCCGCCGCGCTGACCGGGGAGGTTCTGGGCGTTGACGTCCTTGTCGGGGTTGACGCCGTTCGTCGGCTCGCTCACCGCAGCAGACCCTTCATCTCGATCAGCGGCAGGGCCCCCAGCGCCGCCTCCTCCGCCTCGCGGGCGGCCTCCTCGCGGTTCACGCCGAGCTTCTCGCCCTGGATCTTCTTGTGCAGCTTCAAGATCGCGTCCATCAGCATCTCGGGGCGCGGCGGGCAGCCGGGCAGATAGATGTCGACCGGCACGATGTGGTCGACGCCCTGGACGATCGCGTAGTTGTTGAACATGCCGCCGCTGGAGGCGCAGACACCCATGGAGATCACCCATTTCGGGTTGGGCATCTGGTCGTAGACCTGGCGCAGCACCGGCGCCATCTTCTGGCTGACCCGGCCGGCCACGATCATCAGGTCCGCCTGGCGCGGTGAGCCGCGGAAGACCTCCATGCCGAAGCGGGCGAGGTCGTAGCGCCCGGCGCCGGTGGTCATCATCTCGATGGCGCAGCAGGCGAGTCCGAAGGTGGCCGGGAAGACGGACGCCTTGCGCACCCACCCGGCGGCCTGTTCGACGGTGGTCAGCGCGAAACCGCTGGGCAGCTTCTCTTCGAGTCCCATGGTGTGGTGCCCCCTAGTCCCATTCCAGGCCGCCGCGGCGCCAGACGTAGGCGTAGGCGACGAAGACGGTGAGCACGAAGAGCAGCATCTCGACGAGCCCGAACAGCCCCAGGGAGTCGAAGGTGACGGCCCAGGGGTAGAGGAAGACGATCTCGATGTCGAAGACGATGAAGAGCATCGCCGTCAGGTAGTACTTGATCGGGAAGCGCCCGCCCCCGGCGGGCTGCGGGGTGGGCTCGATGCCGCATTCGTAGGCTTCGAGCTTGGCGCGGTTGTACCTCTTGGGCCCGATGAGCGAGGCCATGACCACGGAGAAGATCGCGAAGCCTGCTCCGAGGGCTCCCAGTACGAGGATGGGCGCGTAGGCGTTCACCGCTCCTCGCTCCTTCCAGTCGACGCTGACTGCTGGCTGACCGGACCCCGGCGGCGCCCCGCCTCCGGTGGTCTCCGCGAAGATCACCCCTATGTGAGGCAGTTCACAAGCCCGGGTCGCCTGCATCCTATGCCCGCCGGTCTGTGATCTGCGACACGGGGTGCGGGCCCGTGTTTGTGATCTCCACCACCTGACGAACGATCATCAAGTCGGATGAGCGCCGATCTTCGTACACGAAGCGGTCGAGTGATCACGAGAGGTGACAATTGACGGTCGCGGCGCTGGTCGGAGAGGTGTGGCTTTATCAAGACGTGGTCGCAGCACGCAAATTGGCATCGGAGATCGTCAACTGATATAGGGGCGCCGCTCACTGAGCCGGTGCCGGCCGGCGGGGCGTCGGCCGTCGCTCCGTGCCCCGGTTCACGAGCGCGCGGCGGGAGGCGGGCGGGGCGTGAGCTGTGCCACGCTCCGGGAGGTTCGGAACCCCGTTTCCGTGGGTAGCCTCGACACGCGAGTCGTAAAGGTGATATGCCCGCCGCCGGTCACCCCCGGCGGCCAAACCCCGTGCTGAGGGGCCTGTTCACGCCCGACGCGACATGGGCCGCCGTGACTTCGTCGTGATCAAATGCCCGAATTGTGGCCGCGGACATGGCCATTGTGACGCACGCCACCTTTATTGAACTCAACCTGCGCGGCCTGATAGTCCGTTGTCCCATGTCCCCGAACGCGCATATAACCAGCCACCGGAAGCCCCGTCGTACGGCCACCCAGTCGTGGGTCGTGCGCACGGGTGTTGCCGGTGGCGTCCTCAGCACCCTGGCCGTGGCCGGCGCCGGTTCCGCCACCGCCGTCGAGAAGCCCACCGAGGCCACGATGGAGATGCCGGCGATCAACGCGACGATCTCCTCCTCCATCGCGCAGAGCGCCGCTGCCACCCAGCAGACCGCTTTCGGCTACCAGGAGAGCGCGCAGCAGGACAAGGCCGACGACACGGCCAAGGACGCCTCCAAGCAGGCCAAGGACGAGGCTCAGCGCATCGCCGACGCCGCGGAGAAGAAGGCCGCCGCGGAGAAGGAGAAGCGCGAGCAGGAGGAGGCCCGCGCCTCCCGCGCCACCGAGCGCAAGACCCTCAGCGCCAAGTTGGCCGCGGACTCCTCCGACGAGGCGTCCTCCGCCGCGTCGTCCTCCTCGGCGTCCGTCGGCAGCGGCAGCACCGCCACGCTGATCTCCTTCCTCCAGGCGCAGCTCGGCAAGGCGTACGTGATGGGTGCCACCGGCTCCTCCTCGTACGACTGCTCCGGCCTGGTCATGTCCGCGTACAACCAGATCGGCATCAGCCTGCCGCGCGTCTCGCAGGACCAGTCGACCGCCGGTACGCAGGTGTCGCTGAGCAACCTCCAGCCCGGCGACATCCTCTACTGGGGCTCCGCGGGCAGCGCCTACCACGTCGCCGTCTACGTCGGCGGCGGAAAGTTCATCGGCGCGCAGAACCCCAGCTCCGGTGTGGTCGAGCGCGACCTCAGCTTCGACATGCCCACGGGTGCCGTGCGCGTCATGTGACGCCTCGCGCCTGGCTCTTGAGCCTCGCGCCTCGTGAAAGGGCCGCCGCTCCCCACCGCTCGGGGACGGCGGCCCTTTCGCGTACGTGCCTTTCGTGTACGTGGCGGCACATACAAGGACCGCCCGCCGTACGGGGGCTGTGGCGCACGGCGAGCGGTTGCTTGTCTGTGTTCTTCCGCGAAGCGGACACGCCGAAACGGCATGAAAGTTACCCGAAAGGGTGAAACTCACTCGTTCGTCACGAGCGCGGCGCCACCTTGCTGAGGCCGTTGATGATCCGGTCCATGGCGTCGCCGCCCGTCGGGTCCGTCAGGTTCGCCAGCATCTTCAGCGTGAACTTCATCAGCAGCGGGTGCGTCAGGCCGCGCTGCGTGGCCATCTGCATCACCTTCGGGTTGCCGATCAGCTTCACGAAGGCGCGGCCGAGCGTGTAGTAGCCGCCGTAGGTGTCCTTGAGGACCTTCGGGTAGCGCTGGAGGGCCAGCTCGCGCTGCGCGTACGAGGCGCGGGCGTGGGCCTGCACGATGACGTCGGCCGCGATCTGGCCGGACTCCATCGCATAGGCGATGCCCTCGCCGTTGAACGGGTTGACCAGCCCGCCCGCGTCGCCCACCAGCAGCAGGCCGCGCGTGTAGTGCGGCTGACGGTTGAACGCCATCGGGAGGGCCGCGCCGCGGATGGGGCCCGTCATGTTCTCCGGGGTGTAGCCCCAGTCCTCCGGCATCGAGGCGCACCACGCCTTGAGGACCTCGCGCCAGTCCAGCTCCTTGAAGGAGTCGGAGGTGTTGAGGACGCCGAGGCCGACGTTGCTCGTGCCGTCGCCCATGCCGAAGATCCAGCCGTAGCCGGGCAGCAGCCGGTCCTGCGGGCCGCGCCGGTCCCACAGCTCCAGCCACGACTCCAGGTAGTCGTCGTCGTGCCGGGGCGAGGTGAAGTAAGTACGGACCGCCACGCCCATCGGACGGTCCTCGCGCCGGTGCAGGCCCATCCCCAGCGACAGGCGCGTGGAGTTGCCGTCCGCGGCGACGACGAGCGGGGCGTGGAAGGTGACCGGGGTCTTCTCCTCGCCGAGCCTGGCGTGCACGCCGGTGATCCGGCCCGTGCGGTCGTCGATGACCGGCGCGCCGACGTTGCACCGCTCGTGGAGCCGGGCGCCCGCCTTCTCCGCGTTCCGCGCGAGCTGCTCGTCGAAGTCGTCGCGCTTGCGGACGAGTCCGTAGTCGGGGAACGAGGCGAGCTCCGGCCAGTCCAGCTGGAGCCGCACGCCACCGCCGATGATGCGCAGGCCCTTGTTTCGCAGCCAGCCCGCCTCCTCGGAGATGTCGATGCCCATCGACACGAGCTGCTTGGTCGCGCGCGGCGTCAGGCCGTCGCCGCAGACCTTCTCGCGCGGGAACGCCGTCTTCTCCAGCAGCAGCACGTCCAGCCCGGCCTTGGCCAGGTGATACGCGGTGGCGGAGCCGGCCGGGCCTGCACCGACGACGATCACGTCGGCGGTGTGTGCGGTGGGGGACTCGGTCACGGTCGGCTCTCCCGTTCGACGGAGGGTTTGATGCGTCGAGTCTATGAGCCGGGGGTTGTGGGCCGGGGGGCCGGGGCGGCGGGTCCGCCGGCCTGCGGCGCTTGTTCCCCTACCCGCCCCTTCCCGAACTGGGGCGCGCGTGCCCCAGACCCCCGGCTGCGGGTCCGTTGCCGCCTGCGGCGGGAGCGCCCTTGGGGGTCCCCCCGGACGAAGTCTGGGGGAGCGTCCTCAATCGCCGGACGGGCTGGATTGCGCACTCACATCAGCCAAATCCAGCCCGTTGGGGGCACCTCCCAGCGTTAGCTGGGGGAGATTGAGGACACCGCGCGAAGCGTGTTGCTGGGGGCCTGGGGGCTCGCCACCAGTTTCGGGAAGGGGCGGGGTAGGGGAACAAAGCGCCGCAGGCGGCAACGGCGGGCAACCGAACCCCCGGTCAACCCCTACCGCTTCGTGCCCCGGTGCAGAGCCACCACCCCGCCCGTCAGGTTCCGCCAGGCCACGTCCGACCAGCCCGCCTCCTGGAGGCGGGAGGCCAGTGCCGGCTGGTCCGGCCAGGCGCGGATGGACTCGGCGAGATAGACGTACGCGTCAGGGCTGCTGCTGACGACCCGGGCGATCGGCGGCAGAGCGCGCATCAGGTACTCCGTGTAGACCGTGCGGAACGGCCCCCACGTCGGCTGGCTGAACTCACAGATCACCACGCGCCCGCCCGGCTTGGTCACCCGCAGCAGCTCGCGCAGGGCCTGGTCCGTCTCCCGCACGTTGCGCAGGCCGAAGGAGATGGTGACGGCGTCGAACACGCCGTCCGCGAAGGGCAGTCGGGTCGCGTCACCGGCGGTGAGCGGGAGCCACGGGTGGCGCTTCTTGCCCTCGCGCAGCATGCCGACGGAGAAGTCGCACGGCACGACGTACGCGCCCGCCGCGGCGAACGGCATGGAGGACGTGCCCGTGCCGGCCGCGAGGTCCAGCACCTTCTCCCCCGGGCGCGCGTTCACGGCCTGGGCGACGGCCTTGCGCCACAGGCGGGCCTGGCCGAGCGAGAGCACGTCGTTGGTCAGGTCGTATTTCGCCGCCACGTCGTCGAACATCGCGGCGACTTCGTGCGGCTGCTTGTCCAGGGATGCTCGGGTCACGACCCCATTGTTCACCGCCCGCCACAGCGGTGCCGCGCGGGGTTCGCGCGCGCCCAGGAGTCCTGGACGGGGGCGGGTCACCGGCGCTCGGCGCTGTGACGTCGTACCGGGGACCCCCGCCCCCCGGAACCAACTGGGTACCCCCCGGTCCCACCGCCCCCGCACGTCTCATTCTTATGAGCGAAAGAGGAAGATCCACATCCGTTAACGGGCCCCTGACGTCGCGCGCAACCGCTTTTACGGATCACTGACGCGCGTCAGCGCGCGCGGTAGACCAGCCGCCCGGCGAGGACCGTGGCGACGCAGGACCCCGCGCCCCGCGCCGCGAGCGCGGCGGCGTCCGGGACGTCGAAGACGGCGAAGTCCGCCCGCGCGCCCGGCGCGAGCGCGCCCGCGAACGCCGCGTCCGGCGCGGCGCCTTCGGGCAGGGCCGTCAGCGGGTCCAGGGCCGGCGCGAGGCCGGGCGGCGCCTGCCGTACGACCTGGGCGAGGCCCGCCCGCGCCACTGCCGTCCGTACGGCCGCGCGGGCGAAGGGGCCGGTCACCGCGGTCGTCCCGTGCCGCAGCAGCCGCTGCGCGCCGCGCCGCGCGGACGCGCCCCAGCGGGCGTCGTCCATGCCGAGCGCCGCCAGCCGGTCGCCGGTCAGCGGCTCCTCGCCCAGCTCTTGCGCCTCGCGCGGATCCGGGTGGTAGGCGGCCTCCAGCAGCGCGGCGGCACCGGGGTGCACGAGGCCGGGGGTGAGCAGGCCGGGCCAGCGGCGGACCCTGGCCAGCGGATGCGCGTCGGCCACGTCGGCGTACGCCCCGACGGCCACGATCCGGTCGCCCTCCACGGCGACGGCCCCCTCGGGCAAGGGGGCCGCTCCGGGGCCGGGCAGCAGCAGCCCGGCTGTGTGAATGGTCAGCACGACCGGGGGTCAGCTCGTCGCGACGATCTTCAGCTCGGGGTGTGCGGTGCCCCCCGCGATCGCCGTCGAGGACAGATGCGAGACCACCCGGTCGTCGACCGGGTCGTTCGCCGGGTCCTCGTGCACCACCAGGTGCTCGTACGTCGTGGCACGCTGCGCCGGGACCCGGCCCGCCTTACGGATCAGATCGATGATCTCCATCCGGTTGGAGCGGTGCTTGGCACCCGCGGAGGAGACCACGTTCTCCTCCAGCATGATCGAGCCGAGGTCGTCGGCGCCGTAGTGCAGCGACAGCTGACCGACCTCCTTGCCCGTCGTCAGCCACGACCCCTGGATGTGCGCCACGTTGTCCAGGAAGAGACGGGCGATCGCGATCATCCGCAGATACTCGAAGATCGTCGCCTGGGTGCGGCCCTTGAGGTGGTTGTTCTCCGGCTGGTACGTGTACGGGATGAACGCGCGGAAGCCGCCCGTGCGGTCCTGCACATCGCGGATCATCCGCAGGTGCTCGATCCGCTCCGCGTTCGTCTCGCCCGTGCCCATGAGCATGGTGGAGGTGGACTCGACGCCCAGGGTGTGGGCGAGCTCCATGATCTCCAGCCAGCGCTCACCCGACTCCTTCAACGGCGCGATCGCCGTCCGCGGCCGCGCCGGCAGCAGCTCCGCGCCCGCGCCCGCGAACGAATCCAGACCCGCGGCATGGATCCGGCGGATCGCCTCCTCCGCGCTCACCCCGGAGATCCGCGCCATGTGGTCCACCTCGGAAGCGCCGAGGGAGTGGATCACCAGCTGCGGGAACGCCTTCTTGATCGCGGCGAAGTGCTCCTCGTAGTACTCCACCCCGTAATCCGGGTGGTGCCCGCCCTGGAACATGATCTGCGTGCCGCCCAGCTCCACGGTCTCCGCGCAGCGGCGCAGGATGTCCTCCAGGCCGCGCGTCCAGACCTTGTCACTCTTCGGCGGGGCGTAGAACGCGCAGAACTTGCACGCCGTCACACACGCGTTCGTGTAGTTGATGTTCCGCTCGATGATGTACGTCGCGATGTGCTCCACACCCGCGTACCGCCGGCGCCGCACCGCGTCCGCCGCCGCGCCGAGCGCGTGCAACGGCGCCGAGCGGTACAGCTCCAGCGCCTCCTCCGCGGTGATCCGGCCACCGGCGGCGGCGCGGTCGAGGACGGACTGAAGGTCGGCGTTCTCGGTCACCGGGCGTCCCTTCGGAGGGGGTTTGACACGACCGGGCCAGCGTACGCCAGCCCTGTGACACAGCGGATGGCGGCCGTCGGCGGTCACCCTCCGCGCCCGGCGCGTCTCGCACCGGGACCTTCGTCTCCTCCTGGCAGGGACTGACGACTCCGATTTTCAGCCTATGACTCAATTCACGAGGTCTCCGAGGAACCCGGAGGCCGTGATTACTCATCCATCAGGGCGGAACAAACCGTCATGTCCTTCGGGGCAGCAGCATCATCCGGAGCGACGCGATGACGCACTCATCCAATGGGGCCTACCGGTCCCAGGGCCACCGCCGGGCCTCCCGCGCCAAACGATGGATCATCGTCGTGGCGTCCATAGCCGTGCTCGGGCTGATCGCCTGGCCCGTCATGACCTACTTCGAGATCCCGCCCTTCACCGACAAGGGCAAGCCCGTGAGCTTCGGCGAGGTGCCGGACGGCGGCGGCCAGGCCGGCGGGACCAGCGGCGACCAGCCCGCGGACTCCAAGATCTCGATGCCCACGGGCCCGAAGGCCGACTTCAAGATCGCCAGCACGCTGGGCAACGGCACGCACGTCGGGGTCGTCTCGTACGACGGCAAGAAGTCCGGCTTCAAGGGCAAGGTCTGGGTGTGGGCGCCCAAGGAGTACGAGGACCCGAAGTTCGCCAAGAGCGGCTTCCCGGTCCTGATCGCCCTCCCCGGCGGCCCGGGCTTCCCGGCCAACTACTGGATGGACGACAACCTCAAGCTGGAGTCGTCGATCTCCAAGTGGTACTCCGAGGGCAAGAGCAAGCCCTTCCTCCTCGCGATGCCCGTCCTCAACCCCAAGCCGGACGACGGCGGGCTCTACTGGGACGGCAGTGACATCCCCGGCCAGCCGAAGATGGGCACCTGGCTCACCGAGGACGTCCCGGACCTGATGAAGCAGAACTTCCGGACGATCAACTCGCGCGACGGCTGGGCCTTCATGGGCTCCTCCTCCGGCGGCTTCTCCGGCCTGAAGGCCGTGCTCAAGCACCCGGACAAGTTCAAGGCCGTGATCGCCTCCGGCCCGGACATCGTCCCGGACTCCCCGCTGTGGAAGGGCCACGAGCAGGAGAAGAACGAGAACAACCCCGAGCTGCTGGCCAAGGCCCTGATCGCCGCCAACAAGCCGGGCCAGGACGTCTATCTCGCCTTCCAGTACGGAACGCTGGAGAAGAGCGTCATCCCGAAGGTGGACCAGTTCATCAAGACCTACGGCAACAAGGGTCCGATCCACACCCGCCTCCAGGTCATCCAGGGCGGCAAGCACGACGCCAAGACCTATGTCGAGGGCATGGGCGACGGCAGCATGCAGTGGATCAGTGAGCACATGGAAGGCCCCGTGCCCGCCTCCTGACGAAACCGGCCCGGGGGGGGGGGGGGGGGGCCCCCCGCCCCCCACCCCCCCAACACCTTTCTCACCCCCCCCCCCCCCCCCCCCCAGC